>JAFSXA010000119.1 GCA_017450135.1 Clostridia bacterium
AACGATTTCCGAATATGCCGCGGACGGCGCGTACTTTGTCCTCACAAACGACATAGTATTCAAGGATGAAGATTTCAGATTCGGCGGCGCGTTCTATAATGTAGGCAACGGTATTGTAACTATCGGTGACGCTCAGAGCGCATTTACTGGCAGTTTCTCCGGCATGTATAACGGTAAAATCAACACAATTAAGGGTCTTAAGCTTTCCGGTAACGTATTCGGAGGACTGTTCGGAGCCACTGATAGCGCAACGATCACAGACCTTATAATTGAGTCGCCCGACGTCTCCGGCCTGAATTACGCAGGTGTGATTGTCGGCAGTGCAAAGAATACATTTATCGGCAATATTACCGTAAACAACGCCAAAGTCAGGGCGGAGCAGATCAATTCGCTTGCCGGTTCGGTCGTTGGCTACGGTGAGAACGTTACGATAAACGGCGTCAAGGTCAACGGAGCAGATGTTTCCACCACGCTTGACGGATCCTCCGCAACAGTTGAGGCAGCGGGCGGAGCCGCCGGAGTATTCAGCGGAAAGATAACAGACTCCGAATTCAACGGTTTGAAAGTCAGCTCGGGCACAGTTTCCGGCGGACTTATAGGTGAAATTTCAGCCGACAGTCCCGAGGCGCAGATCACCGGCGTGAGCGTTGACGCTGACGTCACCGCATATATCGCCGGAGGTGTGATAGGCTCCATGGTCAAGCCCGGCGGACTTGAGGCAAACGGAGTTTCGGTCAAGGGCTCCGTCAATGCGGAGAATACGGGAGCGGGTCTCATAGCGGCCATCCTGTCAGAATCTTCGGCTGACAGCGTAGATAAGCTTGAAAAGCCGATGCTCAAGGATACCGTATGCGCTGTAAGCATTGCTCCGTGCGATTTCAACGGAGTCGTTGCCGCCAAGGTTAGCGAAAAAGTGTTCAATGAAAAGGAGAATGCAAAGATCTCCGTATTCGAGAACGTATATTACTCATCATACAACAACGATATGCCTATCTTCGGCACAGGCGCGGTCAACGCGTATCAGAATGATGAGTACAAGGTCAGGGATATCAATTCGGTAATGTTCAAATCGGGCGATCGTTTAAGCAATGCGATTATGCTCGGCGATGACTATACCGCTCTGACTCAGGATAATATAGTTCTGCAGGATGTCGGCGGAAGCTTCAAGATGATCGATGCCGGTAAACAGAGCTTCGCGCTCACGGATGTCACCTCGAATGTGGCAGGGCTTGTCT
Source organism: Clostridia bacterium (assembly GCA_017450135.1). Taxonomy (GTDB): domain Bacteria; phylum Bacillota; class Clostridia; order Oscillospirales; family Acutalibacteraceae; genus CAG-488. Next base: position 1,236 of record JAFSXA010000119.1, read on the forward strand.
CCTTTGACGCGGCGAATACGGCTGTCAAGCTCAACTTCGCGGCTCCTGAGGATGCGGAACTGATATTTGTTTACGATAACGGCCTCAAGGCTTCCATAGCGATAGCTCCGGATTCAACTCTTGCCGGTAAGGGCACAGAGCAGGAGCCGTACATCGTGGCGAGTGCGGATGATTTCACCGCCATGGCTTCCAACGGCGATACCGAGGGTATCTACTACGAGCTCGCGGCTGATATCAGTCTCAAGGGCGTCGGATCGTTCGATACCTTCGCAGGTATACTCAACGGCGACGGACACGTGCTCTATGATTATACGGGAGCGTCCCTGTTCGGAACTGTTACGGGTTCAATCAGCAATACCGGTTTTGTCGGATTCAATATAATCTCTGACGGAGCTGTCAGCACTGGCGCGGTTGCGGGCGTGCTTGACGGAGCGCTGATAGACAACGTCCTTGTCATTGCCGACGTCTACGCCGAAGGCGCTCAGGACGCAGGTATCATAGCCGGCAGGATGATAAATTCCGCCGTTATTTCCGACAGTGTTTCGTCAGGCAAGGTCATCGGCGCGTCAAAGGCCTCGGGCGGTCTCGCAGGCGCAACGGTCAATTCCACCGTAGTCAATTCGATGTCTACTGCATATGTTTCAAGCGGCTGCGATCTCGGCGGCCTCATAGGAAATGCGTCCTATTCCAACGTATCCAATTCGATATTCGGCGGCATGGTCGAAAAGACAGGCAATAACGCCGGTAATATATTCGGAAGATCCGAAAACACGGTTTCCTCTAACGTTTATTTTGACAAGCAGACCACTAAGGTCGATGCCGGCGACGCATCGGGAGAGACGGTGGCCAAGGGTCTTGCCACACGTGAGCTCGCAGAGCAGACGATCTCGGGCTTCACAAAGACGGTGGGTTATCCCGTACCCTCGGAGCTTATTTCCGACGCTAATTCACCGATGTTCACGACCTGCATCGCTTTTGCGGCGGCACAGTTCGTTTATGTATCGGGTCTCAATTCCGGCTCTGCTTACAATTATACAGAGATCAAAACTCCCGCTGCCGTAAATGATAATCCCGTCAGCACGGAAAAGACCGCAAGCGGCTTGACGGTCAAGCTGATGCCCGGCAAGAACTCTGTTCATACCGGGAACGCGGTTGCAAGATTCGCAGATCCTGCAGCGGTATCCGCAGTTGACGTCAGCTACAGTATTGCCGATTCAACAGGCACAGCTTCCGATAAACTGATAGCCGTTCTCATGAAGAGCACGGCAGGCGACAGCTCCAACACGTTTGACCTGTTCACCAGGCCCGGCACGGAGATCAAGGAGATCAGCGGAGTTTCGGTAGCCGACGGCGGCATTTATGCTCAGCTTGTTCTTCCCGACGGATATTCATACTCTGTTTCCGCAGTCGATGAGGAAGGTAATCCTCTTCCCGTTGACGACAGAGACAATATGGGTAAGTTTATAGATATCGGCTCGTCATCATCTGTTGTTCTCTCGTTCACTATCACGGCTGACAATGATGATATGGATTGGGGCGCAAGATCTGTTTGGGGCAGTATAGGCAAGTAAGGTATTTCAGAGGGTTGATGTTGTTATGAAATCAAAATTTCAGTTTTACAAAAACATAATATTGGTTGTGGCCTCAGCTCTCACTTTGATCGCTGTTACTTTTGCATGGTTCAGCACGCCTAAAAACGGAAATTTGGGAGCGTTTAGCAGCGCTGTAGCGCCAAACGCACTTGTTAACGTCAACTTCCAGCAGGATGTTAACGGCAACGGAAACTACACTCCGCTCTCCGGAGATATTGAGCTCGACAGCGTTGTGGCCGGTCAATATTACAAATACAGAATAATTTTGCAGACGGTGACGGACTCTCCATTGAGTATCACTATGTCCATTGACGACCTTCCGTCAAATTTGCCGGCTGATTTAAAGAGTTCTGTAAACATCAAATATGTTTTAAAGAAAGTGACCGCTAATCCGGACGGGACTTATACGGACGGAACGACCATCAATGCTTCGAGTGATTACGTCAACCTCAGTTCGCTGACCGACGGTTATGTTTTCAGCCTTTCTCTTAAGAATTATCAGACATCATCATCCGATTGCTTTGCGATCTATTATGAGATCGGTCTTTCCGAGAACAGCCCCTCCACGATTGAGGGCAAGAGTGCTTCACTCGGAAGCGTCAGTATAATTGCACAGCAGACCGCATAATTATGAAAAAAGCCAAAAAAGTTTTTTCAAGGGTCATGGCGGTGCTGACCGTTCTGATATTCCTTTTCGGTTTGATTATCTTTGTTTCCGTTCTTCGTGCAAAGAACGGTCAGATACCGAGCTTCGCCGGATATTCCGTTCTGCAGATAATGACTGGAAGCATGGAGCCGGAATACAAGACGGGCTGCATTGTAGTTGTTCATAAGGTGGATACAGATACGCTCAAAAAGGGCGATGTTATCAGCTTTTATTCAACCGATAAGAATATAAACGGCAGGGTCAACACGCACAGGATATATGAAGTCACTTCAAATATGAAGGGCGTTCCGTTGTTTGTTACAAAGGGCGACGCCAACGCTGAGCCCGACCCCGAGACCGTCAGCTCGATAAATGTTATCGGCAAGGTCGTATTTAATCTCGGCACGGTCAGCGGATCTGTGATCAGCGTTCTCAGGAATCCCAAGGTGATTTTTTTCCTGATTATTTTGCCCTTGATTTTTATAACGTTCAGCGAGGCGTTTAACCTTGTTTCCATGATCGTGGAAAACAGATCCGAAGAAAAGGAAGAAACTGATGAAGAACAACAGGATGGTAAAAATTAATATCCTGTTGACTGCGATCGTGATCTGCGTTTCTGTAGTTATGGTCGGCATGGTATATTTTCCGAGATTGATCGGACTCGACGCCTTTTCCATAGAGACCGGCAGTATGTCGCCTACGATCAACGTCGGCAGCACTGTTTTTGTGCGCAGGTACTATAGATTTGAGGATTACGCGGTTGGCGATATAGTCACATTTCGCAATACCGAGAGTTCAAAGTATTTTACGCACAGAATAGTGGATATAAATAGTAACGATAAATCGTTTGTTACAAAGGGCGACGCTAATGCGAGCGCAGATCCCGAACCTACAAGCTATGAATTTGCCTACGGCAAGGTTGAGTTTTCGATCCCTTATGTCGGATATGCGGTTAGCTTTTTAAAAAGTACACCGGCAAAGATTTGCGTAGCGGTCATATATATTGCATGGATCGCCATCGAGATAGAAGTTTTTTTGACGGAAAGGAAGAAACGATATGACTAAAAGAATAATAATGCTTATAGCTTCCTTGGCCGTAGTTATCGGTCTGATGACCTGTGGCACTTCCTACGCGTGGTTCAGTAATTCAACCAAGAAGGCTCAGAGCATTACGGTTTCCGTTGTCAACAGCGTTCATTCCGCAATGCTCACGGATCTCGATGATGAGAACAGAACAATAATTATGCAGGGCGATAACCTCGTCAGTCTTGACGGCAGGAGCGCCATGCTTCAGATCGAAAACAAGTCCACAGCGGATACACAGCTCAGGATATCCATTGAGTACACCTCGTACCGCAACGGTTCTGCCGAGCAGATGATTTATTCCGCAGATAAGGACGACGATATCGAGGTGACCTTTGCTCCGCAAAAATGGGCAAAGAATGTTAACGGCAGCGGAGTTTGTTATTTCTATTACATGGGCGACGAATACAAAACCGATATGCTGGATTCTCTCGAGAATCTGCCGTCCATAACTCCGGAGACATCGGTTATTCAGGCTATATCCTCAATAGTTTATAAGGACAATATTCCGTATTCATATTCCGGTCAGAATGTAAACATCAAGGTCACATTTGAATCAAAGCAGGCTGACAACGTGACGTGGTCTACCGTGGATTCGTATAACGTCTCCGGTACGGCGCAGGTTGACGCCTGACATGACTAAGATCAGGCTCCGCAACGTCCTGTTCAATATCCTCGCCATAATCACCGTGATAGCCGTGGCGTTCGTTCTTTTCAATGTTTTTTCGGGCGCTAAAGGTTATGCGGTCACAAGCGGCAGCATGGCGGGCACGCTGAACAGAGGCGACGTGGTTTTTTCCAGGAAGGCGGACTTTGACGATATCAGACCGGGCGACGTCGTGACCTTCCGTTCGGCAGATTCGACCGGATATTTCACGCACAGAGTTGTGTCAATAGACGCGCAGGAGAAAAAGATAACCACCAAGGGCGACGCCAATCCAACGGAGGATCCGCTGCCGTCGGATGCGGATCAGGTCGTCGGTAAAATGTGGTACAGCGTTCCGCTTTTGGGATATATTTCAATTTTGGTTGCGGGCATGACTGCAACCAAAGCCCTTATCATTTTTGCTTCGGCGGCAGTTGTGCTGATAGCCGTAAATCTTGTAATAGACAGAGTGAAGAAAAAAACCGACAAATCGAGAGGTGACAGCAATGAGTAAATTAAAAAGAATATCCGCGCTGGTCATGGCGTTAACGCTTGTGCTCTGCGTCGGTTATTTTTCCGTTATGTCACCGACCTCGGCATGGTTTTATGACAGCGGCGTGATCGACAGCGGCAACAGCTTCGTCTTCGGCGACGTATCCGTAAATACGGATTATTCATTAAAGGAAACCATTAATTTTGACGCGACTACAAAGCTTGACGATCCCGACGAGATTCTTTTTGACGAGGTCATCAATGTGGATGAAGTAAGCGTCACCAATTCCGGTACGGTCCCGGCAAGAGTTTATGCCAATGTTGAAAACAAGAGCGCTTCAAAAGGCCTGCGCTGGTTCTATTTTACGGACGATATGCTGTTGGAGTCCGGCGTGAAGAAAACTATAGAGGCTGTACTCCCGAATCTGACAGATAAGGCGCTTGACGAATATAACGTCGGTGCGGACGGCAACAGCGGCCATTATATCCTGCTGCAGCCGGGTGAAACGACTCAGGTCAAGCTGGCAATGTGGATAGATTATGATGACGTTGCAAGCTCGATAAACGCCGGTCAGACCCTCGACTATGACGTTGAGATAACTCTGATAGCGTCACAGAATGTGGATGCAGCGATAGAAAGATAATTAAAGCGAGGTGACAGTGATGTCTGTGAAGTCTGCAAAGTTCAATAAAAGAGCGATATTAATAATCGTAGCAGTCATCGCCGCAATAGCTTTGGTCGGCGGTTCACTCGCATGGTTTGTCACTCAGAGTTCGCTTATGCAAAGATTTTCCATTTCCGGTATCAAGGCAGGCGCCGAGGTTTATTTCGACAACGGTTCCGGAAGAATCAAGGCTGATAAGTTTATGGACAAGGACGGGCTGTTTGTATTGAGTCTGGACAGCAGCGCCGATAACTATATCGGAAACCTCAGGGCTGACGTCACGCTCACCGGCAAGGCTGTTGTCAGATCAATGATAAACCTTGAATGGACGGATTCGGACGGCTCCGTTTCCCAGTACACCTCTGCGGTACCGTTTGAGTTTGCCGAAGACTGGTACGACAACCGCGGCACGGATTATTGCGTATATTATATGGGCAAGGATCTTTCAGGAAAAGCCGATTTCGACAGGACTGCGCTTATAACGGGCTTTGACTCCGGCAAGTTCGATACGTTCGGTTTTGATGAGGGTACGGCGGTCAGAGCTTCTATCAGGGTGGACGCCGTACAGGTCAACAGATATATTCAAATTTGGGATATTGAAAAATTACCATGGAAATGATTGAAGTTGATAATTATGTCAAATAACAGAAACAGGCCTGCGGCAGGTAAATCTGTCGCAGGCAAAAATAATTCAGGACATAAAAATTCCCTTTCCGACAAGGAGCTGAAGCGGCGCAGATCTCAGGAGGATAAAGACGTCAGGCGGCTGCAAAAGGAAAAGGAAAAGCGTGAGCTTGCCCGCGAAAAGAAGAGCGCGGATATCCGTAAACGCCGTGAAGAGCAGAGCAAAAAGGAGCTTAAGCTCAGCGAGAAAAAGGAACAGCGCGAGATCAAAGAGGCCAAAAGACAGCTTCGCTTTGATTCTTTTAAAAAGTTCTTAAGCAAGCTCCGATATTACACAAGCAGAAAATTTCTCAAATCCTTCAATTACGGAAGAATTTTCGTGTTTATCATTGTGCCTGTCGCGCTGATAATTTTCGGTTCCGTCTCCTTTGCCCACTCCGCCTTTGCGAATGTGCCGGCTGAGATAAGGAATTATGAATATGAGGGCAGGACGGAGACGGGCGCCGTCGTAGGGGAGAGCGCGTTTAATTCTCAGCAGATAAGCGTCTTTACGGATACGATTAAATCCCACGGCTCCCGAAAATTCAAATTTTATATCAATTCGCGTATCCATATTGACGACGACGGAAAGACGGCTGATCTCTGCCTCGGCAATCCGTCGGAGAACAGGTGCGTAATTATTGCCACGATTTTTGATAAGGACGGAAAGATCCTTTACCGTTCACTGGGGCTTGAACCGGGATGTGAGCTGAATAACGTCGCGTTCTTTGAAAAGCTGCCTTACGGCACGCATGACGTCAAGGTTTGCGCCAACGCTTACGACGCGGAAAGCCATGAAAAAATCGGAACCAGGTACGCGAAAATCCGGTTGTTGGTCGGTGTTGATGCAGATGGCTGATAAATCTAAAAAAACCAGGCGCGCAATAATCATCATGGCGGCGGCGGCCGTCATCCTGAGCGTGTGTGCGATAATGCTGAATATTCAGAGCATTTTACTCTTTTTGCAGAGCGGCGGCAGGGTCGAGGACGGTCTGCTGCCGGGGGTCGACGCCTCCGAGCATATCGAAAGCGTGCCGCACGGCGAGATACGCTACCTTATTAATAAAAATGTCTACTTCAGGAATTATCATTCAAAAGGAAATATTATGCTCGAAAATCCGGAGAGCAGCGAATATGACCTGAAGATAATGATAATGACCGAGGATGGTAAGACCATATACACCTCCCCGGAGCTGAAGCCCGGCCAGTATCTTGAGAATGATAAGCTTTCAAGCGTGGTCAAGCCCGGAGTTTACGATTGCACCTATTACGCCTGCGCCTATGTGAACGGCGAGTACTGCGGCGAGGTGACAGGCACTCTCAGCGTAACGGTTTCAAACGCCTGAGGCGTTGGTTTCCCTCTCCAGCTCCAGCTTGTAGTTCAACAGCGCCATGCGCTGCGTTTTTCTGTATTCGGCAGGCAGAGTTTTGTCATTTACCGCTTTTTCAAGATCGGCGATCCTTGCCTTTAAATACTCGATTTTTGTCAAAACAATCACCGTTCTTATTTTGCGTTCGGACGAAAAATATATCAGAGGTATGATATGCAGATCAAGGAAGAAATTTTAAATTTTTTGAACGAAAACGGAGTGGCGGACGCGGGATTTACCAATGTCGATGACGGCCCCTTCGGCGAGAACAGCGGAGCCGTCAGCATAGTTGTTAAGCTGTCTGACGCCGTTATAGATGAGATCGGCAGCGAGCCGACCCATACATACTTCCACCATTACAGAACGGTGAACGCTTTTGTCGACAGGATATGCCTGCAGATCGGGTTTATACTTGAGAGGCACGGCTACCGCTATATTGCCGTTCCTGCGTCGCAGAGCATCAATAAGGACGGCTGGAATTACTGCGGAAGATATTCGCACAAGAAGATCGCCGTCATGTCCGGCCTCGGAGGTATCGGCAAAAACGATCTGTTTCTGCACAGGGAATACGGGCCGAG
>JAFSXA010000120.1 GCA_017450135.1 Clostridia bacterium
ACCTCCGGCTTGAGGGTCGTGCCGTCGCTGAGATCGGGAGACGTGCCGACGATGAGCTTTTCGGAATAATCCTTTATCGGCGACTGCCAGGAGAAATTCATCTGAGTCCTGTCGGCGCCGGGGGTCAGGGTGACGTAGCCCTTTGACGCTTCAATGCTGCTCCAGCTTGAAGCGTACCATTCGTCGTAGCCGCGCCCCGCAGATGCGAAGACGGTCAGGGAAGTTATGAGAACTGTCAGCGCAGTGATAAGGGCTGCGGCAGCTCTGAGCTTTTTCATAAAAAGACCTCCGTTCATTTCTGTATGATATGATTATAACACAGACCTTGCAAAAAATAAAGTGCCGAGCGGGGAATTTTGTTCTTCACGGATTTACGTGGGTTTTACTGATTGCCGTCAGTGGCTCCCTTGCGTAAAGGGAGCTGGATTTTGCAAAGCAAAAGACTGAGGGATCGTTTGATTTTGCAGAATGATCCCTTATAAATCCCCTCCGTCGCCATTCAGCGACACCTCCCCTTGCTTCAAGGGGAGGCGCATTTGCAAATACCGCAAAGAACGAAAAATTTGACATTTGCCGCACAAAATTATATAATCGTTTTTGAGGTGATACTCATGAGTGATTTTATCCAGTCCGTTCCGCGGTATCTGCTGCCGGTTCTTGCGGCGGCGGTGCTCATATATTGCATTGTGCGGCTGCTGCAGAGCAGGGCGCCTAAGGTGGAGCCCGCGAGCTTTTTTGACGCGCTGACCGGCAAGGAGTACCCGATAACCAACTGGGAGACGTCCATCGGCAGGAGCAGCGCGTGCGACATCGTGCTCGAGTACCCGGAGGTGTCGCGTTTCCACGCCGTGATATCCAAGCAGAAAAAGGGCTGGATCATCACCGATACCAATTCATCCTCGGGCACCTACATAGGGCGCAAAAGGGTGGAGGGCTCGGAGATAGTCCGGGACGGCGACGAGGTCTCCTTCGCGGGAATCGTAATGAGCTTCCGCGAGAAATAAATCATATACATAGCGGCGCAAATATGTCATTCAGAGCTGTCGGAATCCGGCAGCTCTTTTTTACGCGCCTTGACCGCAAAAACGGCAACGCCCACGGCAAGCACCTGTAGGGAACGTCGCCCTCGACGTTCCGTTGTAAAATTCTGCTGTTTTTTGGAATGCCGGGATCGGCGTTCCCTACGACCGAAGACAGGAACCGTCCCCCTGTGTTTGCAATATAATAATAATACAAATAATAATAATACAATAATGCCTGCGTTCGTCTTGGTGCTCGCTGTGCTGTAAAAATCTTTAAATTTTTATAACAAATCCTTCAAAAACTGCAAAAAAAATTGGTTTTTTATGAAAATAATCAACAATTATGCTTGCAATTGGTTGACAAAGATGATAAAATGATGATGTAAATATAATGGTGGTATGGTATTGCCATTATATTTAAAATATCAGTGAGGTGATCGTAATGAGAAAAAGCATCACAAGTCTTCCCAGGAGGATGCTCAGCATAGTCCTCTGTACGGCTATGCTCGTGACAACGTTCTGCTTCTTCGATATAGGGTCAGTTATATCCGAAGCGCTCGTCACAAACTCGAGCAACCCCGTCAACGAGGCCGGTTCGGCTGCCGGTTTCGCGACCTATTCGATAAACGTTCCGGAGATAATCTACATGACTCCGGGCGGCACCACGTCGAAATACTTCCTGAACAACAACGGTGACGGCACGGTCGTCAGCGGCTATCAGACGGAGGGTAACTTCTCGTTCAGCTGCGCGACCGCGAAGACGGTCAAGGTTTCCGCCAAGCTGCTTACGTCTACGCTCGGCACGACCTCGTACTACATCACCGGCGTTGCGCTGGCGAACGGCGGCTCCATGACCGGCACGTCCACCTCGGGCACCGGCCAGTACTCCGTTTCCGCGTCGTCGTTCTCGACCTCGATATCGTCTATCACGATGAACACTGCAGCGCCCAACACGCAGTTGATCCTCCAGTGGACTATCCAGTATACGATATCCGTTGCCTCGGGCGCGACCACATACACCACCTATGCCTACTCGGGCGTCAAGTGCCCGAACCTGCAGCAGGCGGGTATGGCTACCTACGGCCGCTACGGCGGAACCTTTACAAGTACGACTGCCCAGGCGGCATACAGCTTCATCACCGGCGTCGACTCGATCAGCGGCGGTAATACGGCGTCGACCTTCACGAACTATTCGGGCGGCATCGCTCCCACCTCGAAGATCGCGCCTCTGGTCAATTTCTCCGGTTCGGCGGACGGCGGCAACTACACGATGCCCACCGGCAATGCCGTCATCAGCGGCACGGACTATTTCCCGACCCAGTCGGGCGGCGGCGTCTACAAGTATTGGGACAGCTCCTCGCGCTCGAAGATATGGTACGTCAGCGGCGACTCCTCCAATACCTACAACCCCTCGTCGTCGACTTTCGGCTCAACGTCCTACGGTAACGCGAGCATCACGCTCGACAGCTCCCGTTTCACGAACTTCAATCAGGTTCCCTTCCTCTCCTGCGGCTATGCCCAGTTCTACCATCACTGGGAGGGCGGCGGCAACTACCTGAACGCCATCAGAAACTTCTATTACACCTCTTCTGACGCTGCGAGCTATTTCCGCAACAACCGTTCAGTGGAAACGGAGAGCTCCAGCGTTGCCAAGCCGAGGGCTAACACCCTCTACTGCAGCGTCTCAAGAGCCGACGAAGACTCCACGACCGACAACAGATCGTGGGTCAGGGGTCTGTACGCCATCAACGGCGCCATCCCGTCCTCGAGCGGCAATACGTACATGCGCTTTGAGTATACTAATATATACAGCCCCATTTGGCCGGCTGCGGATGAGTACTATTCTGAGGTTGCGGCGGTCCAGTTAACATGGACTCTCGCGAATAAGTCGACCCTGCGCTCATACTATTACAAGTGCCTGAACTCCGGCGTCAACGATAAGGCGTCCAACTGGTCTACCTATCTTTCCAACCTGCAGGATATCGCGAAGAAGCTCTGCGTCATGACCAACACCACGACGTCGGCTA
>JAFSXA010000121.1 GCA_017450135.1 Clostridia bacterium
GTTTACGGCAGTTATTGCCGCGTTTGTAATTTTGTCGCTTGTTTTTGTTGTTGTGCAGTGTGCACCGTTTATTGCTACGGACTTCACAAACGATAATATGAACGTTATGCTTCACGGCGAATACTCTGTTGACGGCGGAGAATGGAAAAGCATTAATCCGGAACAGAGCATTAACGACCATTTCCATAAAATTACCGTAAAGGGCAAGCTTGACGAGACAGCGGCTGCTTTTGAAATATTAGCCGTTTCATCAAAGGACGTTTGGTATACTCTGAAAACTGCCGATGGAGAATATGAAATATATAACCGCCGCAGCGCGCCCGATATGCCCGAGGAATACTTTTTGCCGTCGGACAGAATGCTCAATACACCCGGTTATGAGCTTTTGCAAATTAACACCGGACAATTTCCGGAAAAGGTTCTGCTGGGCGAGGAGGACTTGATATTAGAGGTTGAGTATCCTTATAATATGGCAACGCAAAGCTTTTCGGACTGTTTCTCGGTTACGTGCTGCAGGTACGACGGCTTATATAACCAATTGTTCTTCAAATCGCTGCCAAGTGCTTTGATTTTTGTGCTGGTATGCTTTTTCGGCATTTTCTTTTTCCCCGTTTCGGGCTTTGTTTTAGGAAAAATCAATTATAAATATCTGTGCTTCGGACTGCTTTGCTTTTTCTGGGGACTGTATATGACAACGCAGTCGTTGAGCAGTTTTATGAACCTGTGGATTACAGATGTAACGATATGTCTGTTTGCGGTTAGAATCATCAGCTATTTGTTTGTAGCTTCGATTTTCCTTTATCTCAAATCCAATTTACAGAATCCCTTGACGCGGACAATCGCAAATTGTACGATTGTTTTGTTTTTCTTTACAATTGTTGCCGCCACCGTGCTTCACCTTACAAACACGGCTGATTTAACGGCGTCAGAGCCTAATATGTTTATCGGCATAGCGGTTTGCTCGTTGACGATGATAGCGCTGCTCTGTACGGAAATTCGCGGCAACCGCAACGCGCTGGTGTTCCTGATTTCGTGGATACCGCTGCTTTTGACCTTAATGCTTGATGTTGTCGACCAATACGCGCACCTTCCCGGCTCGCATTTCTTTAACTACGGTCTGGCAATTACAATGGCGTATCAGATTGTAAACCTGATACTCGACCTGCGAACGCAATATAAAGAAGCAATACGCTATCAGCAAATGCAAAAGGAGCTGTACGAAGCGAAGGTTGCGGTTATGGTGTCGCAGATTCGTCCGCACTTTATGTACAACGCGCTCAGCTCAATCGCGATGATGTGTACGCTCAATCCCGAAACCGCGCAGGAGGCGACCGTAACCTTTGCGGACTATCTGCGCGGCAATATGGATTCCCTTAAGCAGACCGCGCCAGTTCCGTTTGAAGTTGAGCTTGAACATTTGAAAAAGTATTTATATATAGAAAAGCTGCGGTTCGCCGATTTGCTCAATATCGAATATGATATTCAGGCAACTGACTTTAAGTTGCCCCTGCTGAGTATTCAGCCGCTTGTAGAAAACGCCGTCAAGCACGGTGTGGGAATGGCAGAGGACGGCGGCACGGTGAAAATTTCAACGCGTGAAACCGACGCCGCTTTTGAAGTTATTGTCGAGGACGACGGCGTTGGCTTTGATGTAAATGAGAAAAAGAACGACGGACGTTCCCACGTAGGAATGGAAAACACAAAAAAACGCCTGCACGATATGTGCGGCGGCGAGGTTATTATTACAAGCGTGATTGGAGAAGGAACAACAGCGAGAGTTATTTTGCCGAAGGAGGGACAAACTGATGAGAATACTGTGCGTTGACGACGAGCCGCTGGCTCTGCAAATGCTTGAAATGTCGGTAAAAAAAGCCAAGCCCGACGCGGAGGTTTCCGCCTTCAGAAAACCGGGAGAGTTGCTTGAAGCGGCGAAAAAGGGCGGCTGCGACATAGCCTTTCTTGACATTCATATGCGCGGTATGAACGGCGTTGAACTTGCCAAGGAGCTGAAAACAGTTAACCCGAAAATGAATATTATTTTTGTTACGGGCTTTTCGGATTACACAGGCGAAGCGATGAGTCTGCACGCGAGCGGCTACATTATGAAGCCCGTTAATCAGGCAAAGGTGGAGCAGGAGCTTGCCGATTTGCGCTTTCCGATTGTCCCGAAGAAAAACGCAAAGCTCAGGGTGCAGTGCTTCGGCAACTTTGACGTGTTCACTCCCGACGGCGCGCACGTCCGTTTTGAACGCAGCAAGTCCAAAGAGGTGTTCGCCTACCTTGTCCATAAGCAGGGCAGCTCCTGCACCACGCGCGAAATTTTTGCCGCGATTTTTGAGGACGAGCCGTATGAGAAGAAGCTGCAAAACCTTCTTCAAACCTATGTTTACGCGATGATTAAAAGCCTGAAAGCAGTCGGCGCGGAGGACGCGGTCGTCCGCAGCTACAACGCTCTTGCCGTCAATCCCGGTGTACTTGACTGTGACTATTACCGCTTTAAGGAGCTTGACGCGGGAGCGGTCAATGCCTATCAGAACGAATATATGAGCCAGTATTATTGGGCTGACTTCCTTTATGACGATTACTCAGATTATTAAAAGCTTCATAACAAACAACACCGCCCTGCCGATTACTCGACAGGGCGATATTTTCATCTTCTCAAATATTCCGCCGAAATAGAGAACTCGTAATATGTATCGGGGTTTTAGTACATTTCGGCATAGAAAAACACCGCACAGATTAAATTGATCTGTGCGGTGTCCTGTTTTAGGCTCCCAATCGGCTATTCTCTGTTGTTTTCAAATCATCCTTATGAGTATCAGCCTTTCGGACGGCCTTGATTGGGAAATCTATTATCTTTAAGGAGAGAAAAAAGAAGTATGCAATTTAGAATACAAAGAAGCCTAACACGCCGATCAGTACGCCGATGGCGGCGCCTCCGATGACGTCGCGGATGAAGTGTACGCCCGCGAGCACTCTCGTCAAGCCGATCGCAGCGGCGAGGATCAGCATGATGACGCCGATCCGCGTGGAGATATACATGAACGCCATCGAGATGATGAAGGCACAGACCGTGTGGCGGGAGGGGAAGCTCCTGCCCTTGGTTTTCTTCTCGACCGCGGGGGTGTAGTCGTAGACCTCATAGGGTCGCTTCGCGTTGATGATCGCGCGGACGATCGAGACGATGATCAGCGTCCCCAGAGGGATCAGCCCGAAGCGGAGAAAACGCTCGCTCAGAAAGCCTTCCCGGATGCCCAGCATGATCAGCTGGATGGGGTAGAAGATATACATGACAAGCGGCAGAACGTCATGCAGCGCCTTGATGGTGGTATTACGCAGCCGCGTCTCGGAAAAATACGCGCTCATGCTCTTGTAGCTTTCGCCCTTCATTCTGCCACTTCCTTTCAAATCCATAGTCGGTATCTTTGCTGTGATATCATCATAACAGACTTTTGTGACGATGACATCAACAAAAAATGACTAATTTATGAATATTCTATGACGTTTTCTGAAAAACGTGCAGTTTTTTTAAATCTCTATCCTGACGTGGTAGCTCTCGAGCCAGTGGTCGAGCTGGATGAGATACGCCATGATCTGCGGCGCGCGCATGAGCTGACCGTACCATGGGGAGCTGAGCTGATCGGGATGCTCCATGATATCCTCGATCCCCTCACGGCTGAGCAGGGTGTTGATCCTGCGGCTCTTATCATTGAGGAGCTCGCGCACCCGCTCACAGCATATCTGCATGTAGACCGGATTGTGGGTCTTGGGATAGGGGCTTTTCTTGCGGTAGACGATCTCGCGCGGGAGGATATCCTCAAAGGCTTTGCGGATGATTCCCTTCTCGCGTCCGCCGTAGGCTTTCAGCTCCCACGGCATGTTGTAGGCATAGTCGACGAGCCTGAGGTCGCAGAAGGGCACGCGCACCTCGAGCCCCGAGTACATGGAACAGCGATCCTTGCGCTCTAAGAGGCACTGCATGAACCAGTAGAAGTTGAGCCGGAACATCTCGCGCATGCGGCGGTCGACTTTGCTGTCGGACTTCAAATAATCTGTCTCCTTGATCGTGTCGAGGTACCTTTGGCGCACATATTCCTCTCCGCGCGGGAGGACGCCCGCCTTGAGCACCTGCCGCCTGATCGCCTGCTCTCTCGACCACGGAAAACAGTCCTCGAATAAGATATCGTGGTTGTGATACCACGGATAACCGCCCCACAGCTCGTCGGCGCATTCACCCGAGAGCGCGACGGTGAACCGCTTCTTGATCTCCTTGCAGAATAAGAGGAGAGAGGAGTCGATGTCCACATAGCCCGGCAGGTCTCGCGCGTCCACGGAGGGGTAGAGCGCGTCCGCGACCCGCTCGTTGTCGAGGATGACCTCATGATGGCGCGCCTGACAGCTCTGTACCATCATGCCGATGTACTCATAGTCGGCGTTCGGCTGGAACAGGCTCTTTTCAAAATACTTTCGATTGTCGGTATACTCCACGGAGTAGGTGTCGATGTTCGGAAGTTTATTTCTTTTGCGGAAATTTGAAGCGGTTTGACAGATGATACTGGAATCAAGCCCGCCCGAGAGGAAAAAGCACATCGGCACGTCGGAGACGAGCTGGCGCTCGATCGCGTCCGTCAGCAGGAAGCGCACCTTCTCGATCGTCTGCGCCTCATCGTCCTCGTGCTCGTGCGCCGTGAGGCGGTAGTACCGCGTCTTGTTCAGCCTTCCGTCCTCATAGACGGCGTACTCCCCGGGGAGAAGCTCGCCGATATCCTTGAAGATGCCGTTGCCAGCCGTCCTTGCCGGTCCGAGAAAGAACAGCTCATACAGCCCTTCCTCCGTGACGACAGGCGCGACCATCCCGCTTTTGAGGATGGCTTTGA
>JAFSXA010000122.1 GCA_017450135.1 Clostridia bacterium
GACGAACAAGACGACGTCGACTGTAACGACGGATGCTGACGGAATGGTAGTGCTGACGGTAGAGGATCTCAAGCACGGAGAGTATGACGGAGTATACACGTTCAACCTCAACGGAAACGAGATAAATCTGTACGACGGACGCGAGAGACACGTCAAGACCGCACAGTGCGCAGAGGTAAGCGAGGGACAGCCGTCAGAGATAGAGATAACGACGGACGGCGAGGTCAACAAGATACAGCTTGTCGGAGCGGACGGCGGAACAAAGACGGTCAGCGCTTACACGGAGAATGAAGACGGAACGAGGCTCTGGACGGTCGAGCAGACGAGGAGCGCCGGAGAATACGAATACGGGATCAAGGCGAAGGTAGGAAGCGCCTGGATCGACGAAGGAGTAAAAGTAACGGTAACAGTCAGCGCGGCGGAGCCGGAGAACGGCAAGGTCATCACAGCAGAGCTCAAGGACGGTATCCTCACCGCAAGAGTAGAGGGCAGAGCCGCGAAGATACAGATAGTCGGAGCGGACGGAGGAACCCAGACGTATACAAGATACAATGACAAGATCGAAGCCGTAAAGAGCTATGACCATGAAGGCAACGAGGTAAGCAGTGTATCGAGAGCAAGCGCATATGAGGTATGGGAGATAAGAGTAAATCTTCCTGCCGGCGAGTATACAGTCAAGGGCAAGTTCGCCTCGGTTTGGAACGACGACGGCACATATACTCTCACCGTAACAGCGGAATGATCTCCGTCGGTCGAACGACCGTAAAAGAAACACATTAAAACATGATGAAGCGTGGTACGGAAATGAAAGCTTTCTGTACCGCGCTTAATTTATAAATACAGTTATCCATATTATTCAGAGGTGGAAAACGGAATAAAATGATGTTATAATCAAAATGAAATTTTTTCAAAAAATCTGTAAGGTTTTTAATCCTTCTGAGTCTTATATATGAAAGCGAGGTGGTAGAATGACGGAATTTGAGGAAATCTACCGTAAATACTTTGACGACGTTTACCGCTATATCCGTAAGCTGTCCGGGAATGAAGATACGGCGGAGGAGATAACAAGCGAAACATTTTTCAAAGCGATGCGCTCCGTGAGCGGCTTCCGCGGCGAATGTGACGTTCGTGTATGGCTGTGTCAGATCGCAAAGAACTGCTATTACGATCACCTCAGAAAAAGCGGAAAAACCCGGAGCATCGACGACGAGGATTTTTCCGAACCTGCGGATGAAGAAAGCCTTGAGGAGGAGTATCTGAAGCGTGATGAGGCCGAACGTATAAGGGCGGCCCTGCATAACGTTTCAGAACCATATAAAGAAGTCTTTATGTGGAGAGTTTTCGCTCAGCTCAGCTTTAACCAGATAGGTCAGATATTCGGAAAATCGGAGAACTGGGCGTGCGTCACCTACCACCGGGCAAAAAAAATCATCAGATCAAGACTGGAGGATGGATCAAATGAGAAATGAATGTAATATCATCCGCGATATTTTACCTCTGTACGCGGAGAAAATGGTAAGCCCCGACACGGCGGATTTTGTTGAAGAGCATATGGCGAGGTGTGCGGAATGCAGGGACGAATATTCAAAAATGAAGGAGCCGGAACAGTACGTTGAAGATAACGCCGCCGCGCCGCTGGCGGAGCTCAGCCGCAGGCTCAGGATCAAAAGGATACAGACTGTCGTTATGACGGCGGCCTTTGTTATCGCGATCCTTGTATCTGTGTTCGCCGTGCTCGACGCGCCGGAGTATCTGCCTTATTCCGATAAAACGGTGACTGCGGAGGCTGTCGGGGATGAAGCGATGCTTCTCACCTTTGACAAATCGGCAACAGATTATGATTATGATATTTACAAGGATCCCAACGGCGGAGAGTTTTATTACTGTGAGGTTGAAGCGTGGACTTCTACATGGGACAGAATCTTTTCAAAGGCGGATGAGCCGAAGACCCTGACTGTCAGGGCAAAAGACAGCTTGCCCATCGTTGCGCTGTATGTTCCGAATGACGGCACTCAGAGCGTTTGCATTGCAAGGTTTGACCCGAACGCCGAGGTCAAGATAGGCGAATATGAACAGTCCGCCTGCATGACGGTACTGCCGCGGCTTGTGCTCGGGTATTATCTTGCCGCTGCGGCTGCGGCGTTGACGATCGCGGCAGTCGTATGGCTCCTGACGAGGAAAAAAGATAGCGTGCGCGTGTGGGCAGAGCGGATCGGTCTGTACCCTGCCGCATATATCATCAGCCATTTTGCGGTGACAGGCTTCAAGAATTCCACATACGCCGTGACGCGGGATCTGTGTCTGATAGTTTGCATATCAATACTGCTGTACTGCGGTTTCCTTCTGCTCCACAGCCTTATCCGCAGAAAAAGGGAGACCCGACTCAATAAATGATAGTCGGATCGGTTACATTTATATTGAAATCGCAGGCGTTTTGATGTATTATAATAAGAGCAATTGGAAAATTTGCAGAGTTTTTGATCGGGAGGCGTTTTAAGATGGAAAAGAAAATCGTTGCGGCAAATATCGGTATGAAATTCGGTATGTCGCACGTTGAGGGCGCGATGAGCTACGGCGCCGAGATCGCTGCGATATGCGACTCAAATGAAGAAAATCTGAATTTTGCCGGGGAGAGGTATAATATCCCGCCGGAGAAGAGACATACGGATTATATGGACATTGTCAATGACAAAAGCATTGACATTGTCACCGTGGCTGTTCCGGATCAGCAGCATAAAAAGCTGTCGTGCGATCTGCTCAGGGCCGGCAAGAACGTCCTGTGCGAAAAGCCGCTGGCTCTCACCCGTGAGGACGTCAAAGAAATAATAAAGACCGCCGACGAATCTTCGGGGAAATTCATGGTGGGGCAGATCTGCCGCTTTACGCCTGCGTTTGAAAAGGCCAAGGAGATCATCGATTCCGGCACGATAGGCGAGGTGTATTTTGCCGAGAGCGAATACGCGCATGACTATATGGATCTTGTTGATACCTGGCGTTCCGACCCGAACCGTCACGGCATGATCGGCGGAGGGTGCCACGCTGTCGATCTTTTGCGCTGGCTCGTCGGAGATCCCAAAGAGGTTTTTGCTTACGGCACGCATAAGCTCCTGCCGGGTGTGGAATATGACGACGCCACTGTCGCCGTTATGAAATTTGACGACAACGTGATGGGCAAGGTCTTTGTTTCTACCGGCTGCAAGCGGGATTATACCATGCGCACGGTTATTTACGGTACCAAGGGTACGCTTATCTGCGACAATACCTCGCCGACAATGACCCTGTTTGTGACCGACGAGAACGGCAGAACGAAGGATCCGCAGACCATAGACGTTGAGGTGAACAGCCACAACGCCGCAAGGGAATTTGAGGTCTTTGCCGACGCGGTTCTGAATGACAAACCGGTTATAACCGATGCAAGAGAGGGAGCAAAAACCGTTGAGGTCTGCCTTTCGATCATCGAGTCTTCAAAAACGGGCAAGCCGGTCAGACCGAACTACGATTTTTAATATCTGTCAAAATAAAAAAGCACGGACTGCGTAAAAACAGTCCGTGCTTTTCAGCTCTGATTATTATCAATAAGTGAACGATGCGTCAAGGGTATATGTTCCGCCGCCGCTGCCCGTGATAGTAAAAATTGAATACTTGCCCTCCGCTTCAAGCTGCAGGGGCATGGTGTGATTGAGCGTAAGTATCTTGCCGTCCTTGTCGATATCCGCTGTAAGGACGGTTCCGTAGTAATCGTATTCTGCGCGCGTGATGGAAGCGCCGTACGAGCTTATCATGCTGTTGTCCAGCAGAGGAAGGGGAAGCGACGCCTGGGTGTTGTACTTGGGAGCCTTGTTGTAGTCCACCTTCTCGTCAACGAGGGTTATCTTGACCTGATATCCGTTTTCCGTCTCGGTGATCACAGCCTCTTTTGCTCCGTCGGCCTCAAGATCGTAGGGCACAAGGAAGTCCTTTGCCTTTGTGCCGTCTGCGGCAACGCCGTTATTAAAGGTCTTTTTTTCCGCCGTGGGCTTTGCAAACTGCTCAATAAGCTGATTTGCCAGAGGCATAAGGCTCTTTACGGAAAGCTTGTCTATATGGACACTGACGTTTGTCTTTTTGTCTATCGTGATCTTCTCCGCGCCGTAAGCGGTCTTTAAGGCGTTGTTGTAGTATTCAACAAGCTCCTGCTTATTGTAATCAAGCGGAGTCTTTTCCGGCTCTTCGGGAGTCTCGGGCTCATCAAGGCCTACGCTGATGCGAAGTATAGCGAGCGCGTCACCTGAGTTTATAAGTCCGTCTCCGTTAACGTCCGCGGCGGCTTCGTCAAAGTTTTCAACCTCAAGCTCCACCGATTTCTGCAGAACCATCAGCGCGTCCGTGGAATTGACGCTTCCGTCTCTGTTGACGTCTCCGCGCACGGTCTCTGCAGAAGCCATAACAGCGCCGCCTGCCGCTATGATGGCAGCGAGTGTGAACGAAAGGATTTTAGCTGATAATTTTTTCATATTGATTATCCTCCATTTCTTTATATTTTTATATATCCTGCCAGGCTGAATGATGAATCTTCAACCCCGGCATAAATATCGGTTATCATCAGTACGGTTTCGTCGTCGCCCGACTTCGGATCGACTATCATAGCGAGCTTGCCGTTGCGGAAATAATAGTCCTTAGAGGAGCCGTCGGGGCTTTTGTAATGCTCGCAGATGTAGGTAACGCCGTTCCTCACAGCTTCTTCTGAGCCGATGTACTCGCTCTCCTCGCCCGATACGATGCTGAGCTCCGCGCCGAATTCCTTGTCGCTCGCCTGGGTGTAAATGCGCCTTTTCGGAATCGTGATATAGGATTTGCCGTCCATAATGAGTATGCGTATTTCGGTTAGCCCGTCAATGGTAACGGCAAGATCGCCGTCGCGGTACTCTATGGTCATCGGAATGGTCGATGAGCCGCTGTAGGCGGTGGCCTTGATGGTGAATTTGCCCGTTGAGGTTATCGGGTCGACCACGTCCTTTCTGTAGCTCGTTATCAGTATATCGTCAGCTTCCGTCGGCCCGGTGTAAGAGCCGACGCTTATCTGCAGGGCAATCAGCGCGTCGGCTGAATTTATTGCGCCGTCACCGTTGACGTCCGCGATTGTTTTGACAGTCGGCTCCTTCTGACCGACGGAATACTGCAGTATCAAAAGAGCGTCGCTTGAATTCACTGCTCCGTTGCCATCAACGTCGCCGACAAGTCTCGCATGAGCGGCAAAGCTCACCGACGCTGCGAGTATTAAAGAAATTGCGAGTGATATTATCCTTTTCATGTTATCATCCTTTGCGGGTCGCGTTACATGGATTCGGGTACCGTTATCTTCAGCATATCAAGGATATTCCTGATAGTGTCTCTGACCGATATGCACAGGTACAGCCTCGCCTGCATAAGACCCTCGTCGTCACAGCGGACGCGGCAGGCGTTATAGAATTTGTGGAAAAGAGTTGCAAGATCGATTACGTAGCGCGTGATCTTGGCAGGGTCGCAGTTCTTTGCGGATACGATTATCTCATCCGTCAGCCCTGCCAGATGGGTTATAAGCTCCCTTTCCTCTGCCGCTTTGAGCTGAGTCAGCTCCTCGTCGGTGCAGTCGCGGGGC
>JAFSXA010000123.1 GCA_017450135.1 Clostridia bacterium
AACGAGGAAATGCGCCGTATTGTTTCCAAGCTCGGCTCTGACTCCGTCCTCGCTCCACGGGGCGGAAAAACACTGCTTCTCAAGCTCCGCAACGCCGGCAATGTGCTCCTCTGCCATGGAGACGATATCCGCGCACAGAACGTCAGCCAGACTTTCAAGATAATCATATATCTGAGCGGCGCATTCTATATATGTGTCAAGCCCGAAGCCGTAGGGATCGCTGATGCCGCTCCCGGGCACTATCACGGGGCAGGCAGGCTCAAGGCTCATTACCGCCCGCTTGTGGTTCAGGGTCATACAGACGATAAGGTCGCTCTGAGCAGTAATATAGGGATTTATCAAGGTCGACCGGTGGGATGAGATATCAGCCCCGAGGCTCTCCGCCGCCAGGATAGCATACTCAGTGGCGCTGTCGCCCGTCCAGGCGCTGATACCGCAGCTTCGGCACTCTATATTTCCTACCCCTCTGTCTCTCAGTATCTTACGGAACAGACCCTCCGCCATCGCGCTGCGGCAGGTATTTCCCGTGCAGACAAACGTTACCAGCATATCAGTCACCCTTCGCTTCATACCAGCTTCTGCCGCAGTGCACGTCGGCAGTCAGCCTGACCTTCATTATGCAGGCGTTTTCCATCTCTTCCCCGACTATCCGCATGACCGTCTGAGCCTCATCCTCCGGAGCCTCGACTATCAGCTCGTCGTGGACCTGCATGATGAGCTTTGCCCTGAGATTTTCCGCCTTCAGCCTTTCACTGACCTTTATCATCGCTATTTTGATAATATCGGCGGCTGTTCCCTGGATGGGCATATTCCTCGCCACACGCTCGCCGAATTTTCTGAGCATCGCGTTCGACGCGGTGAGCTCGGGCAGATAGCGCCTTCTGTTGAAAAGAGTCGTGACATATCCGTCCCTTTTCGCCTGTTCTATGACCTTATCCATATATCTTTCAACACCCGAAAAACGGGCGAGATAGCCCTTGATGTAGCTGTCCGCCTCCGCCCTTGAAACTCCGATATCCTTGGCGAGGGAGAACGCGCCTATTCCGTAAACAATTCCGAAATTGACCGCCTTTGCCCTGCTTCTCATCAGAGGCGTAACGTAATCGACAGGCATACCGAACACTTGAGAGGCCGTTATCGTGTGTATATCCATATTCTCATTGAAGGCCTCTATCATATTTTCATCATCGGCGATATGGGCGAGCACCCTGAGCTCTATCTGGGAATAATCGGCGTCCACCAGCACACAGCCCTCACGGGCGATAAAGAATTTCCTGAATTCCCTGCCCACCTCGCTCCTGACGGGGATGTTCTGCAAATTCGGCTCTGCGGACGAGATACGCCCCGTCCTCGTCTCCGTCTGATTGAGGGTGGAATGTATCCTGCCGTCCGGAGCTATGCACTTGATAAGTCCGTCGCAATAGGTGGATTTGAGCTTCGTCATGGTTCTGTATTCGAGCACGAGCGAAACTATCGGGAACTCGTCGGCAAGGCTCTCCAGCACGTCCGCATTTGTGGAATAGCCGGACTTGGTCTTTTTCTTCGCCGGGATGCCGAGCTTTTCAAAGAGGATGACGCCGAGCTGCTTCGGGGAATTGATATTGAATTCCTCGCCGGCAAGGTCGTATATCCTCGCCATTAGTTCGTCGGCCTTTGCCTCAAGCACCCTGCCGTACTCGGCTATCTT
>JAFSXA010000124.1 GCA_017450135.1 Clostridia bacterium
CTCAAGCTCCTTTACCGAGATCCCCGGCTTTATCTCGCTGAGGTTGATTATCCTCGATCTGACGGAGCCGACACCCTTTGATCTGAGCTTCAGCGGAGAGACGCTGAGATATTCAGAGAGCGCGTCCTTGTCAACGTCGAGCATCAGCGTGCCGTGGTGATAACAGGCTTTCCCCGACTTGTAATAAGCGTGGCCGGAAAACTTTCTGCCGTCCACAGTCAGATCGTTCCTGCCGCTGATCGAGGCGTCGATGCCTGAGCGACGCACCGCAGAGAGGATGACCCGGTTCTGCCTCGCCTTGTCGAAGCCCTCGGGATCGGTAATAAATGTGAAATTCAGGTTGCCGAGATCGTGGTAGACCGCTCCGCCTCCGGATAGTCTGCGCGCAAGGGAGCCCCCGTCGCGCTCGAGCCTGTCGATGCGGCACTCGGCGTATGCGCACTGATTCCGTCCGATAACCACCGTTCTGGCATTCTGCCAGAGATAAAGTATGCACTCGCCCTCGCCGACGGAATTTAGGAGAGCCTCCTCCAACGCAAGATTGTGATATGGATCAGTGCTTTTCGTTATTATATATTTTAGCTTTTTCGTCATAACCTTTAAAAAAAGCCGAACAAACTGCGTATGCCCGGATTATATCTTTATTCAAATATGTATTTGAGCACGGGGTTTCTCGCCGCGTTGACCTCGTCCGGCCTGCTGATTGAACAGTCGTTGGGAGCCGAATGGAGTAGCTCTGGATTCTCCTTTGCCTCTTTGAATATCTCAAGGAGGACCTCACAGGCCCTGTCGAGAGTTTCCTTGGACTCGGTTTCCGTGGGCTCGATCATAAGAGCCTCGTGGACTATGAGCGGGAAATACATTGTCGGGGGATGGATGCCGAAATCGAGAAGACGCTTGGCAATGTCCATGGCGTTCACTCCGACCTCGTCCTTGAGAGGGCCGATATCCATAACAAATTCGTGCATACACTGCGCGTCGTAAGCGATCTTATACGCCGGCGCAAGCTTGCGCATCATATAGTTTGCGTTGAGCACTGCATTTTCTGAGGCCTCGGGTATCCCCTGCCTGCCGAGCGTGAGCATATACGCAAAGGCGCGTACGACTACAAGGAAGTTGCCGTAGAAGCTCCTGACCTTGCCCATTGAGTTTTCCGCCTCGGAGAAGCCGTAGCCGTCCGCTGTCTCAACGATCTCGGGCGAGGGAAGGTATTTTGCAAGGAAGCTCTTGCAGCCTACCGGGCCCGAACCCGGGCCGCCGCCGCCGTGGGGCGTCGAGAACGTCTTGTGCAGATTGACGTGAACGCAGTCAAAGCCCATGTCGCCGGGTCTTGCGTGACCCATGACAGCGTTGAGATTGGCTCCGTCATAGTAGCACAGGCCGCCAGCATCGTGGATAATTTTCGTTATCTCGAGGATGCCGGGATCGAACAGGCCGAGGGTATTGGGATTGGTGAGCATGAGACCTGCGGTATCATCGCCGACAGCGGCTCTGAGCGCGTCGAGATCGACGCCTCCCTGAGCGTTAGAGGGCACCGAAACAACAGTAAAACCGGCCATAACCGCCGACGCAGGGTTGGTGCCATGAGCCGACTCGGGAACGATTATCTTAGTCCTTCTCCCGAGCTCTCCCCTGTCCCTGTGATAATTTCTGATAAGCAGCAGGCCGGTGTATTCACCGTGCGCGCCCGCCGCAGGCTGCAGAGTCATTTTGTCCATGCCGGTTATCTCGCAGAGCATGGCCTGCGTTCTGCCCATGACCTCAAGCGAGCCCTTGACGGTGCTTTCCGGCTGGAGAGGATGTATCCCCGTGAAGCCCCTGAGAGAAGCAAGCTCCTCATTGACCTTGGGATTGTATTTCATAGTGCACGAGCCGAGCGGATAGAAGCCGCTGTTGACGCCGAAGGTCTCGCCGGCAAGCTCGGTATAGTGCCTGTCGAGATCCACCTCGGAGATCTCCGGCAGACGCGGAGCCTCACTGCGGAGAAGCGAAGGATCAAATTTGTATTCGTTCACATCACAGTCCGGCAAAAGCGACTGGCGCCTGCCGCTGCTACTGATCTCAAAAAGCAGTTTCATTTACTCCGCCTCCTTTACGATATCCGCAACGAGTGCGACGAGTCTGTCAATATCGGCCTTGCCGTTCATTTCCGTGGCGCACCAGAGTATATTTCCGTCGATCGGGAGACCGCCGAGTATACCGTTTTCAGCGAGCTTTTCATTGAGCTTATCGGGGTCTACCGGGCAGGTCATAAGGAACTCGTCAAAGAATTCCCTGCCGCTGACAAGCTCGAAGCCGTCGAGCTTTGAGAGCTCCTTTGCAAGATAATGCGCGTGCGAAGCGGAGCAGACCGCCGCCTTTTTAAGTCCTTCCGGGCCCATGGCGGCAAGATATACGGATACGGTCATGGCGCAGAGCGCCTCGTTCGAGCAGATGTTGGAGGACGCCTTCTCACGGCGGATATGCTGCTCCCTGGCCTGAAGCGTCAGGACAAAGCAACGCCTGCCGTCAGCGTCGACCGTCTGACCGACAATTCTTCCGGGCAGCTTTCTCATCATATCCTTTTTGGCAGCCATAAAGCCTATGTACGGGCCACCGAAGCTCAGCGGCAGACCGAGGGGCTGACCCTCGCCGCAGGCTATGTCCGCGCCGTATTCGCCCGGCGTTTTCATAATACCCAGAGAGATCGGATTGACTCCCATGGCGACCTTAGCCCCTGCTTCATGCGAAGCGGAGATTATATCTTCGGCATCCTCAAGCACGCCGTAGTAATTCGGGCTCTGTATGTATACCGTAGCCGTTTCCCTGTCCACAGCGGAGCGCAGAGCCTCGGTATCGGTCGCGCAGTCCTTTACCGGGACGACCGTTACCTCAACGTTTCTCGAGTCGCAATAGGTCCTGATGACCTTTATGACCTGCGGATCAGCCGCTCCGGAGACGACGACCTTCTTTTTGCGTCTGCCGTCGACATTCATCAGCACCGCCTCGGCGGCGGCAGTTGCTCCGTCATAGACGGAGGCGTTGGAAACGTCCATGCCGGTCAGCTCACAGATCTGAGTCTGATACTCAAAGATGGACTGGAGCACGCCCTGGCTGATCTCCGCCTGATACGGAGTATAAGCGGTAACAAAATCCTCCTTGGAGGTTATGGCCTTCACGACCGAGGGTATGTAGTGGCAATATGCCCCCGCGCCGCGGAATATGGAATCGAAAACCTTGTTCTTTGCGGCTATGCGGCTGACGGCAGCGACCGTCTCCATTTCCGACAGTCCGTCAGGAAGATCCAGCTCCCTGACCCGCGCCGCCTCGGGCACCACCGAATAGAGCTCGTCAAATGAGCTGAGACCGAGACTTTTCAGCATTTCAAGCCGTTCGTCAACGGTATTCGGAATATAGCTTCCCATCGTAATTACTCCTTCTCGCTCTTGCAGAAATCGGCGTACTCGCCGGCGGTGAGAAGATCCTCGCTGTCCTCAACGTCCGAAACCTTTACGAACCATGCGTCGTATGGTGCCTCGTTAATAAGAGCGGGATTGTCCAGCAGCTCCTCATTGATCTGCGCGACAACACCCGTTACGGGTGAATATACGTCAGAGACTGCCTTTACCGATTCCACGTCCGCAAAAGCCTCACCGGCAACAATTGAGTCGCCCTCCTCGGGAAGATTGACAAAAACTATGTCGCCGAGCTCCTCCTGAGCAAAATCAGTGAGACCGAGGGAGATCAGACCGTCGTCGTCGCTTACCCACTCGTGTGTTTTTGAATACTTCAATCCGTCAAGAATATTTGACATTGTTTTTTCCTCCTCTTAATTTATGTTGAATTAATATCAAACCGTTTTTTTCTGGCGCTTGTAGAAGACGTACGGAACCACCTTGCACCGGATCCTGCGGCCTCTTACGTCCGCCTCAAGTTCTGTGCCCTCGGCGCTGTACTCAACGTCCACCAGAGCCATGGCGACCGCCTTGCCGAGATACGGGCAATGCGTGCCGGAGGTGGTAACGCCTATCTTAACGTCCCCGGCGTACACGTCCTGATGCTCGCGGACTATGCCCCTGCCGGTGACCTCAAGACCCACGCGGATCTTTTTGGGCTCGCCGCGCTCGATGAGCGCCTTTTTGCCGATGAAGTCATCCTTCTGCATCTTGACCCCGAAGTTGAGGCTCGCCTCAAACGGAGATATGACCTCGTCCATCTCGTGGCCGTAGAGCGGCATACCCGCCTCGAGCCTGAGTGTGTCTCTCGCTCCCAGGCCGCAGGGAATAAGGCCGTATTTTTCGCCGGTCTCCCTGAGCAGCTTCCAGAGCCTTGCGGCGTTCTCGTTGGCTGTGAATATCTCATAGCCCAGCTCGCCGGTATAGCCCGTCCTCGATATTATGCAGTCCATCCCGTCGATAACGGCGGATCTGACGACTGTATAATACTTCTGCGGGATCGAGTCTTCGTCCAGCAGCTCAGCGAGGATATCGGGAGCCTTCGGGCCCTGGAGCGCGATCTCCGCCATGGAGTCGGAGATATCCTCCGCCGAGGTCCCGGGCAGAAGATTCTTTGCCATATGCGCGTAATCCTTATCCTTGTTGGCGGCGTTGACGACGACGAAATACTCCTGCTCGCCGAATTTATAGACGATGAGATCGTCAATGCAGCCGCCGTTTTCATTGCACATTACGCTGTATCTTACCTTGCCGACCGGCATATCGGTAAAATCGTTCGTCATCAGGTGATTCAGCGTGTCAAGGGCTGTCTCGCCGGTGAACATCACCTCGCCCATGTGCGACACGTCAAACATACCGCAGGCCGTTCTGACTGCCATATGCTCCTTTATCACACCGGTGCCGTACTGAACGGGAAGAAGGTAGCCGGCAAACGGCACTATCTTTCCGCCCTCCTCAACATGGACGTCATAAAGCGGTGTTTTAAGTTCCATTTTTCCTCCTCTCTGCGGCTCCGAAAACAAAAAAAGAGCCACAAAACCAAAAAGTTTCATGCCCCCGTAAAAAACCTGAAAGATTCTCCCCGGCAAACGCCGCCGCGGATTGCTTCTTCGGTGCACATAAGTGCTCTCCGGAGTTCGTCGGACACCGGTTCTTTTGCCTGAGAGTTTTCGCTTGCCCCTTCGGCTCCGCGCTGCCGCGCGGCCTCTCCCGGTATCGTCAACCGAATGTGAAATATCACGTTCTGATTATATCAGCCCGGCAGACTTATGTCAACAAATTAATATTATTTAGTTGAAATATTTTTTATGTTTTCTTTCATTCTACGACCGGAATCGAAAAGGGTATTCCGTCTGCGTCTAAATTCCAACAGCGCAAATAAAAATGCCACCCGGCAGGTGCGCGCCTGAGCGCAAACCGCAAAACGGTTAAGCGCTGAGCTGCGCGCCGATGCACCGGATGGCTGTTCGATCATTTTAAAAACATCGAACCCTCGTAATTACTCTATCCCTTATTTCATGCCGTTCTCATAGGATTCGATCATCTTCTTAAACGTGTGTCCCGTACGACTTCTAACATTTTGAAGCTGCTTTTCTACTGTTTCGCCGGTAAAAATCTTAACAGATATCTCAACAATACCGTCGTCTACGGGGGTTACATATATCTTATCAATATACTTGTTTATAAAAGCTGCATCTATCATTTTTTCAGACGCCTCGTTTTCTGCCTGGGTCAGAATACTCTTGATTTCCTCAATCTTCTGTTTATAGCCTGATCTTGATTGAATTTCATTTTCAAGTTCTTCTATAACAGACAGAATATCGGCGGATTCTTCTGAAATCTGCCTGTTCATCTCAACAAAATCACGGTCGCTGATATCGCCTGCAATATTATACTCAAGCAGCTTTGACTTTTTCTTTGAAAGAAATTCCAAACGATCTTTAAGTTTTTGCAGTTCGCCGGATGAAGTGTCCTTTTTAATCATTTCAGCATATATCTCTGCATATTCTTCAATGATCAGCCGTGCATCCTCGGCGGTATCTTTAAACACTTCATAAAGGATCTTCTTTATTTCCTCTTCATAAATTGTAAACGAAGGGCAAGATTCTGTACCGTTGTTAATCTTACCACTGCATATCCAACGGGATAATACATTTCCTTTACGGCCTTTGCTGTCTTTACGATAGTAAAGCTTTCCGCAATGCGTACAATACATTTTACCCGTCAGCAAATTCGGATGATTGCATTGGTTTTGTCTGTTTTTGACGTCACGACTACGCCTTTTAAGAACCTCATTCGCCTGTTCCCACAATTCCTCACTTACGATTGCAGGCACAATCTCGCCGGTTTCATCTTTAAACATAACCCATTCCTCCGGCGGCAGAAACTTTTGCTTCTTGGTAAACATATCTACGATTTTTACTTTATTGCCGACATAATAGCCTTTGTATTTTGGATTTGAGATAGTGTTAGACATGGTGCTGTGGCAGATACGTTTGCCGTTGTTGTTTCGGTAGCCTTTGCCC
>JAFSXA010000125.1 GCA_017450135.1 Clostridia bacterium
AATAATTTGTTATACAATTATTAAAGTCGTTTTATTAAGGGGGGATAAGTATCATTAAATGACCTTGCTTTAAGCAAGCATATTAATATCGGTCTATGGAAACAGCGAAAATAATAATTATTGGAGGAATAAAAGTGACAAAGACAAAGAAAATACTCGGCTTTTTGTTGGCAGTGTTGATGATGTTCTCAATGTTTACGGTCAGCATCAGTGCCGCAGGCAATACTATGGCAACAGCAACGTCGATCAACATTGGGACAACGTATAACGGGTCAATAACCGAAACTAACAAATCAGATTTTTACAAATTTACCCTTTCATCATCAGGCAGAATAAATATTCGGCTTACTGCATATATCTATTCTACTACATATTACATATATGATACAAACAGTAAAACCGTATGGTCATCAACTGAGAGTTGGGACGGTACGTCGGAAGTATTAAAACTGGATAAGGATTTAGATTTGACTTCAGGTACATACTATTTTGTTGTTGAAAAGAACTACGGTACAGGAAATTATAATTTCAAACTTTCTTTTACAAGCGCGAATGAAAGCTTTAAAGAAACAACCAATGGTATAAACAATAAGCTTGCTACAGCATCTTCAATTTCAATTGGAACAACTTATAACGGTCAGATAGCATCTAATGATGAGAAAGATTTTTATAAATTTACATTATCATCATCGGGCAGAATAAATCTTAGGCTTACTGCATATATCTATTCTGCTACATATTACATATATGATACAAATAGTAAAACCGTATGGTCATCAACTGAGAGTTGGGACGATACGTCGGAAGTATTAAAACTGGATAAGGATTTAGATTTGACTTCAGGTACATACTATTTTGTTGTTGAAAAGAACTACGGTACAGGAAATTATAATTTCAAAATATCTTTTACAAATGCCAATGAAAGCTTTAAAGAAACAACTAACGGTATAAATAATACAATTGCTACAGCATCTTCGATTTCAACGGGAACAACATATTACGGTCAGATAGCAGCCAATGATTCAAAAGATACTTATAAACTAACAATATCATCATCAGGTAAAATAAAACTAAGCTTGACTGCATATATAAACACTATCAATTTTTACATTTATGATACAAACGGTAAAACTGTATGGTCATTAACAAAATGGTGGGACAACACATCAGAAGAGATTAATCTGAACGAAAATATTGATTTGACTTCAGGTACATACTATTTTGTTATTGAAAAGAACTACGGTACAGGAAACTATAATTTCTCATTTGGAGCTAAAACACCGTCGGGTCCCCTCTGCCCCAACGGCCATGTATGCGTCAATCACTACTGCTCTGTCTGCGGAAAGTTTGAAAAAGGCTTCACCGGCATGGCAAAGAAGAACGGTACATGGCAGTACGTCAAGAACGGAGGCGCCGACAACAGCTATACCGGTCTTGCGAAAAATCAATATGGCTGGTGGTATCTTACCAATGGTAAGATCGACTATAAATATGTCGGTTTGGCGAAGAATCAGTACGGCTGGTGGTACATCAAAAACGGTACTATCAATTATAAATATATCGGTATGGCGAAGAATCAGTACGGCTGGTGGTATGTCAAGAACGGTACTATCGATTTTAAATACACCGGCATGGCGAAGAACCAGTACGGCTGGTGGTACATGAGGAACGGCAAGCTTGATACGACTTACACCGGTATAGCCAGAAACACCTACGGCTACTGGTATATGCAGAACGGCAAGCTCAACGGCGCCTATTCCGGCATATACATTGATTCAAACGGCAACTACTGGAGCGTCACGAACGGCAAGGCTATTCCGATATAAGCTCTGAGGCCTCTGCCTTGAGGAATATCTTGGAATAACCTCGGTATATGCAAATTGATATAATGGGAACGACCCCGACAGCCTTGCGCTGATCGGGGTCGCTGTGCGTTATTACCGATAACGTTTATTTGTGATTTATGACATACCGTCAATGAAGTCCTCAACGGTTTTTACCGCCTTTTTCGCGAGCTTTTTGTATCCGCTCGATTTGTCGCCCATCATTTTGCCGCCGAGCAGGGCGGTGGCTCCGCCGACAAGCATGCCGACTCCGACGCCTGTCATAACCTTAGAAGTTTTGCTTTTCATATGATTACCTCCGTTCTTTTTGTTATTATCTTTCTCGCGGAGGTCTTTTTTATTCGTAAAATTTGCTTTTTTTCGTTTTGCTTGTTATAATATAACAGGAGTTGATGTACATGGAAAAACAGAAAAAAATCGCGCTTATCAATGATCTCTCCTGCGTTGGGAGAAGCTCGCTGACTGCGGCGCTGCCTATCGTTTCAGTCTGCGGTTTTCACGCCGTACCCCTGCCCACGGGAATATTCTCCTCGCAGACGGCGGAGGACGGCTACGTCTACGTTGATATTTCCGAAAAGCTCCCCGATTTCTGCGGACAGTGGAAAAGCATAGGGCTGGATTTTGACTGCATTTACACCGGTTATCTTGCAGGCCGTGAGCAGGCGGAGATCATCAAGCGCTTCATAATAGATTTTAAAAAGAGCGGCACCGTATGCGTCGTTGATCCCGTGATGGGCGACGACGGCAGACTGTATAAGGGCATCAACGAGAGCATGGCGGACGATATGCGCTTTCTTTGCTCGGTCGCCGATATCATCCTGCCGAATGTGACGGAGGCTGAGCTCCTGACGGGAACTACCCCCTCCGCCGCGCCGTATGACGTTGAATATATAAAACAGCTTATGGCAAAGACGAGGAATATCGGCTGTCCGCGCACGGCCATCACGGGTATTGACACAGGCGACGGTCAGATCGGCTGCGCGGTGTACGACAGCCTGACCGGCAAGGCCAATATGTTCTTCATGCCAAAGACCGAGGGCGGCTATCCCGGTGCGGGCGACGTCTTCGCCTCGGTTGTCACCGCCGCGTTTATGAAGGGTATTGATTTTACCCGCTGTGTACAGCTTGCCATGGGCTTCACAGGCGAAGCGGTCGCAGTTACTGCGCAGAACGGCGAAAACGTGAACTACGGCCTGTGCTTCGAGCCTCTGCTGCCGAAGCTGATAAGAGCGGTGAAGTAATATGCCGACGCTTAATATCGTACTTGTCGAGCCGGAAATACCGCAGAACACGGGCAATATCGCCCGCACCTGCGCGGCTACGGGCTCCAGGCTTCACATTGTTGAGCCTATGGGCTTTAAGATCGACGACAGAAAATTGAAACGGGCAGGGCTCGATTACTGGCACCTGCTCGACATAACCTATTACAAGGATATCGACGATTTTTTTGAAAGGAACCCCGAGGGTCAGCGCGTTTTCTTCACGACCAAGGCGCTCAACCGCTATTCCGACGTGAAATACTCCGACAACGTCTATCTGTTTTTCGGCAAGGAGACCAAGGGTCTGCCCGAGGAGCTTCTCTTTAAGAACAGGGAGAACTGCGTCCGCATCCCGATGCTGAACGATTCCTCGGCAAGGAGCCTCAATCTCTCCAATTCCGTGGCGATCGCCGTGTATGAGACCCTGCGCCAGTGGGATTTTCCTGAGCTTCTGTGCAGCGGCAGGCTGACCCGGTTCGATTGGAACGACGCGGAATGATAATTCTGCCCGTTACTAAAAGTATTGACAATGAAATATTATTCAGATATATTATTATAAGAGCACACGAATATGAGATTGTTCCGAATGATTATATAATGAGGTGAAAGGAATGGCCGCTAAAGTATCCGTAATAGTCCCCATCTATAATGTTGAAAAGTATCTCAGAACCTGCCTTGACAGCCTGCTGAACCAGACGTACAGGGATATTGTCGTTGTTGCCGTCGACGACGGTTCACCGGACAATTCCGCTCAGATACTCAGGGAGTACATGGAGAAGGACGAGAGGGTAAAACCGGTCTTCAAGGAAAACGGCGGCTACGGCAGCGTGCTGGAATATGCAATAGGCGCTATGGAGACAGAGTATTTTATCATCTGCGATCCCGACGATTATCTCACGGAGGATTGCATAGAGACTCTTGTCGCGGCGGCTGAGAAAAACAGTGCGGATATCGTCATCGGCGATAAGATAGCTTTCTTTGAGGAAAGGGAGGACGAAGAGTCTCAGGATGAACCGTATACCGAGTATTCAAAGGCGATCTACAAATATGTTGACGACCTGAAGCCCAACACTGTCTACACCGGGGAGGAGAGAGGAAAGTTCGCTTTCGCTGTTCCCTCGCCGCACGCAAAGCTCTACAGGACGAGCATCACAAAGGATATCAAATTTTTAAAGAACGTGACCTTCCTTGACGTCAATCTCTATCTGACCGCTCTGCAAAAGGCGGAGAGGGTCGTTTACATCGACAAACCGCTGGCGTACTATCTGATAGACAGGTTCGGCAATTCGATGACGGAGAAGAATCCGAAGAGGATCAACAGCAACCTGACGGTCTGGAAGCTGATTTATAACAGCGTGATAGAGGACAGCGGTATCCTGCCCTATATTTATTACAAGCTGTATTATCATCTGTCCCACGAGATCCTGATCGATTATTCGCGCTGTTCGGCTGATCTGTTCCATGACAGCTTCTTTGATGAGATATTAAGTATGTACGGCATGATTTCCGAGAAAAAGAGCCTTATTGACAAGGTCTACGACGGAACCGGTCTGAACAGGATTATTTATAATATACTGACCTCCGGCTCGGACGGGCTGAAAAAGGCCGTCGTCAGAATGTATATCAACTTTTATAAAAAGAGATGATCGGGCGGTATTGCAGTTAAAAAACAACAGAATGGGCGGTGAATAATATGGGTTATGATTACTTGATAGTCGGCGCAGGCCTTTTCGGAGCGACGTGCGCAAATCTCCTGCATAAAAATGGCAAGAGGGTCCTGCTCATCGAAAAAAGACCCGTGATCGCCGGCAATGTCTATACCGGGAATATCGAGGGCATAAACGTCCATATGCACGGAGCGCATATTTTTCATACGGATTTCAGGGACGTGTGGGATTATGTGAACTCTTTTTCGGAGTTCAACAGGTTTACGAATTCCCCCGTCGCCCGTATCGGGAACGAGATCTACAATCTGCCGTTCAATATGAATACGTTCAGCAGGATATGGAGCGACGTTTTCACCCCGGAGGACGCCCGGCGGCATATTGATGAGGAGCGCCGCGAGATAACCGGCGAGCCGCAGAATTTAGAGGAGCAGGCTATTTCCCTTGTCGGCAGAACGGTTTATGAGAAGCTGATAAAGGGCTATACCGAAAAGCAGTGGAACAGAAGCTGCAAGGAGCTGCCTGCCTTTATCATCAAAAGACTGCCGCTGCGTTTTGTGTACGACAACAATTATTTTAACGATAAGTATCAGGGCATCCCCGTCGGCGGCTATACCGCGATGGTAGAAAGGATGCTGGAGGGTATCGACGTCAGGCTCGGCTGCGACTTCTTTGAGCACCCCGAGCTCAGGCAGACGGCGGAGAAGATAATATATACCGGCCCGCTTGATGAGTTCTACGGATTCAGGCTCGGCAGGCTCGAGTACAGATCGTTGAAATTCGATACCAAGGTGCTGGACTGCGAGAACTTCCAGGGCAACGCGGTGGTGAATTACACCGGCAGTGAAACAGCGTATACAAGGGTCATCGAGCATAAGCATTTTGAACCGTCTGCCGGGAATCCGAAGACGGTCGTCACTTATGAATATCCCTCGGATTATGAAGAGGGCATGGAAAAATATTA
>JAFSXA010000126.1 GCA_017450135.1 Clostridia bacterium
CAGGCACGCAGGAAGAAAGAAATCAAATTCAGATCGAAGATCTCAATCTTGAACTGGAAAAAGCAAACTGGATTTATCGTAAGTAGCTTTTTGGTAATAACACGCGATGGGAGGATCACGGCATGAAAAAGTATCTAATCACAAAACAGCCGTAGTCCGAAAACTCTAATAACATCTTAATATCAAATCAGGAGCTGCGCAAAAATTCATTTTGCTACAGCTCCTTGTTTTTTAATCGGGTGCAAAGGGAATCGAAGACTGATCGTTTTATCGGGTCAGCTTGAATGTGTAGAGGTATTCGGAAGCAAGGCGGTCGGGATTCAGCGGCGGGATCAGCAGCAGGGCCTTTCCTCCTTTTTCTGCGACCGTGATCGTTTCATTGCTTCCCAACAGGCTCGCCTTGATCCCGGGCGAGTAATCGACCTCCTCCAAAAGCAGCTCCCTATACGGGAAAGCGGTCGATACAGCGTAAACCGCTCTGTCTTTCTGAGTGTAATAAACGCCGCTCTCTTCTGTGTTCTTTTTGGTATAAACGCGAGAAGCATAGATGGCCTCGCCGTTCGTTTCGAGCCATTTTCCCATTTGCAGCAGCCGTTCCTCCATGATAACCGGGATCGTACCGTCCGCCGCCGGGCCGATATTCAGCAGGAAGTTTCCGCCCTTGGAAACAAGAGATACAAGCGTCGTCAGCAGTTCCTTGGCGCTGAGGTAATCGTCTGTGCCCTCCAGCCGGTTCAGCCCGAAGGAGCGGCCGATACCTCGGCATTCTTCAAACGGGCGGTCAAGCTCAACGTCCTCGATCCTTTTTCCGGCTTCAATATATCCGTATTCGGTGGTGAAATTGCCGCCCAGACGGCCTCTGGTCTCTTTGCCCCAACGGTCGTTCGGCACGATAAAATCACGCACAGAGCTTTCGTTGTAGAGCCACTGCAGAAACTCCGTAGAATGCCATACGCTGCTCTCATGATCCCATTCGCCGTCGGTAAACAGAGTGGCAGGCTGATATTTTTCAATTAGCTCCTTGAGCATAGGAATCAAGTGCTTCAGCGCATATTCCTCCGGATCCTTAAGATACAGCGGATGGAACCACTCGTAAACCGAATGATAGACGCCGAAGCGCACACCCGTCCCCTCCAGCGCAGCCTTAAGCTCTGCGGCGAAGTCCCGGTGAGGGCCAACGTCCCAGCTGTTCCAGTTCCAGGCATAGTCCGTTTTGTACAGACAGAAGCCGTCGTGGTGCTTGGAAACAAGGTTGATATATTTGGCTCCGCTCTTGCGGAACAGCTCCGCCCAGCGGTCGGCGTCAAACAGCTCCGCCGTAAAATACCGGACGAAGTCTTCATACTTGAAGTTCTCACCGTAAGCCCTCTTGTGGAAGTCAAGATTCGGGAAATTCGGATCGTCAAGCTGCATCCGATACCATTCGGCATAATCCCCTTTCCGGGTAAAAGCCGGGACCGAATAGAGACCCCAGTGGATGAAAATGCCGAATTTTGCGTCGGAAAACCACTGCGGTACAGGGCGTTTGTTCAGGGACTCCCAATTGTTTTCATACATAAGCGTACCTTCTTTCCATGCCGATCATACAGCACCATAATAGTATTTATAAATGAGCTTTCGCGGCTTTAAAGCAACAGACCCATACTGCGCGCGGCGTCGGCATCGGAGCCGTCAGTCACGCCGTCGCGGTTGCAGTCCGCCGCAAGATAAGCGGCTCTTCCGAGGGACGCTTCATCGAGCATCCCCTCAATGACGCAGGATATCAGCACGGAATCCATACCGTCGCAAATCGAATCGCAGTTCACGTCGCCGGGAATGACGATAACGTATCTCGCCGTGACCCTGCCCGCCTGATTCTTTACCTCCGCTCCGCAGCCGGTACAGAGATAGCCTCCGGCCGCGGCATCGGTGTAGGCCACGGTCATGCCTTGACCGACGTGCGCGTTCTCAAAGCTCACCCGGCTCAGCCTGCCGCCCGACGCGAACAGATACTGCGTCTCGACCTCGTTCCAGTGGGCATACAGCCTGATCCCGCCCACATTCGTGTTTACGGTTCCCGGCGATATAATTGTACCGCCCTGAGGCTGAGTGTACCAGCCGAGGAATTCGGCGTCATATCTTTGGGGAGCAAAGAACTCACCGTAGGCGCTGTTATACATAATGTACCTTCCCTGCGGAGAGTAGCCGTCGCCATCGCCGTTGATCTCTATCGACAGCCTGAATTTGAAGTTGTCAAAGCTCTGAACGCTGTTTCCGTTTTTATATATCCAGAAGCGATAGCCTTTTATCTCCCGGGCGGCGGCATCGGAGTTTATATCAATGACCCACGTACCGTCGTTGGCGGTCATATCCTTAAATACCCGCCCTGTTGACGGCTGCTGAGTCGCAGTGTTGACAAGATCGACCACAATGGTAACCCCTTCTGCGGAGCCGCTGATTACATCTATTGTGATGCTGACCTTATCGTTCTTATTCAGCTCCCGGTTAAAGGGCACAAAGTTTTGCAGATAGGTGCTCTTGGCTACGTCGCCGTCGATCGTCAAAGTGTCGTCGGAGGTGTCGAAGCTCATATCAAGACCGTTGGAGGAGCTGACGCTGTCGAGGCCGCAGACGTAATTGTGCGGCGCGCCCGGATAGTTCAGGTCGAAATCCGCCCTGACCATAAAATAGTACTCGGACGCAACGCTGTGACTGTTCTCACCCTTATATGCGTAAACGTGGGTTATGTATTTGCCGTATTCGCCGTTATGCTCGGACACAGGAACGTACCGGCGGAAGTTATAGACCTCAGAATCGATCGTCCAGCTTCCCTTTTCCGCGTCGTACCAGATCAGATCGTCCTGACCGTTCAGCTCCGTCCATGTTGGCATTCTGGCTGAATCGGCGCCGTCGCACTGGGCGTAGGCGTAATAGCCGTTCAGACCGTCGGCAACCGTCTTGACTCGGCTGATCTTGAGCTCGTCCGTGACCTCTATCTCGCCTATCGCTGCGGCATACTCTCCGTCGACGGAATTCATGTCATTTATCACGAATTTAATGTACCTGGCCCTTGTCTCCTCCATTGTCAGCTCTACGATATCCGGCGAACTGAGCCCCGACGACGCGCCGACTTTGATCCAGTTTTCCCTGTCGTCGGAGACATATACCGAAAAAGCGGCGGGGAAGAAATCACGGCAGCCTGTTGAGCTGTCAACGGGATAGACCTTTATATTGTTGAACGGCTCCGACGCGCCGAGATCGATCGTGAACTCCGTGCTGTACGCGCTGTCCGCAGGGACGCTGCACCAGCCGGAGAGGCCGTTCTCGGCAGACGCATCATATCTGCCGTCGGTCATGCAGTTATAGTACCAGCCGTCTTCGCCGATTGAGGAATCGCCCTCGATTATCGGCTTGCCGAGAGCCTTGTTGCTGCTCTCGGTGGACGGGGTCGAGCCGTAATCGTAGCCCTCCGGCAGAGCTATCAAGGCAGCCGAGCCGGCCTCGAGCTGAAGCTCATAGGTATGGTTGTTAACGGCAGTTTCCGTGAAGCTGCCGGTTGTATTGTCCGCTACCGCGATACTGTTTATACCATCCGCAAATACGAGCGGAGCGGTGACGCTGTCGGATATATCATTGTTGACGACCATGAGGTAGTTTCTGCCCGTGTTTTTGTCGCGCATATACGACAGCACAAGGCTCGCATTTCCGTTGTACCGGACAAAGAAGCCGGACGGCACAGCGTCCTGACCGTAAATATCGCTGCCCGTGAGATACACCTCGCGCGCGTCAAGATCTTTGAGCGTCTTTCCGAGGGCGTGGACGACATTGTTCGCCGCCTGCACGTTGTAATAATTATCGCTCGGGGCGCCCTGAGCGTTGATGCCGCCGTCCGAAAATCTCTCGCTGGTGTTGCTGTCGGCAGCGCCCCACTTGAAGTATGAGAGGTGCTTCATTCCGTAAGCGAGCGAGATCATATCCTGATACATTATCTCCGCCGCGTTGGGCACTCTCTTGGCAAAGGTCGCGCTTGAAGATGAACCGTAGCCGACAAGCTGTATATAGCACGCCGTCTTGACGTCGTTCTTCAGACCGGCCTTCCTTATAGCATTATAGCTGTCAAACATCATTTTATACTGCACACCCTGAGGATAGAGGAAGGGATAGATGTCAAACATGAGATAATCCGTGTTTTTGGTCAGCGCGGCAAAATCATCGAGCTGATACTCATACTGCTCATAGGAGTCGTAGACAAAGCCGGGCAGGAAATTCAGATGGACGTAAAGCTCGGGGTCTATCTCCTTCAAATAATTATATATCTTCACAAAGCCGCTGTTTGGATTCCTCGGCTCGTCGATCAGATAGATTCCTCCGAGGCCGCTCATGTTTTTGTACCTGTTGTAGACAGTCTCGAGATCAGCGCAGGTATTGTGGACAGTGTCGTTCAGCATCTCTCCGTCCGCCACAATTGCGTACATTCCGTATTTGTGGGCGAGATCTACGGACTTTCTGTTGATCTGATAGTCGCCGGTTCTGTTGAAGATGAGGTCCATGCCGGCGTCGGCAATGAGCTTGTACTGCTCGTCGTTCACCATATCTCCCCATTCCGGGCCGTAGGCCGACGTTATGACATTATCGGTATAG
Source organism: Clostridia bacterium (assembly GCA_017450135.1). GTDB lineage: Bacteria > Bacillota > Clostridia > Oscillospirales > Acutalibacteraceae > CAG-488. Next base: position 4,621 of record JAFSXA010000126.1, read on the forward strand.
TCGAAGTGATTGGTCTTGACGATCACCTCGCACTCTCCGCAGATACCGCTGACGGGATCCGTGACGCGGCAGATCGTCAAACCCTCGGATACAGCCGTTATCGTTCCGTCCGATGCGACGGAAGCCACTGAGCTGTTATCGGAGGACCAGATCATACCGTGATTGGAGGTGTCAAAGGCTCTGACGCTGAAATCTGCGTTCACCGTCATGCTCTTGCCGGGTGCGATCGTTATGGCGCGCTTGTCAATGTTCAGGTCAAAGGCGTTCTTGATGCCGAATACGGCTATCTCCCCAAACTGAACGTAATACATATTGAGCTCGGAGCCTGAGCCGTGGTTGCGTTCCGTGATATGTATACGCACGTGGGAGGCGTACGTGTTCTCCGGCAGGGTAATGTACGCCTTATCGCTCCTCCCCAGTCCGGAGGCCGAGGCGACCGTGGTATAGGTTTCACCGTCAAGAGAGACCTGAACCTCAAAGGCCTTGGGATAAATGCCCCATGTGAACGGACAGATCCTGGTTATTTTCGCGTACTGATTCAGGTCGAAGTCGATGTCGACCATGCCGGAATCCTCGCCGTGGGTCTTTGTCGAGAAAAACTTTCCGTTGTTGACAACTCCGTCGCTGAGATTGGCAATTCCTATGCTTGTGTTCTCAATACAGTCGGAGCAGGTCACCGTGCTCTCCGGCGCAAGGTTGACGGAATTCTCCGGCGCGTAGGAGATCACGTCGTAGCCGGAATCCGTCGGTGCGCACTCCGTGCCGAAAACGGCTATCTCGGAGAACTGGACAAGATGGATCGCATTTCCGTCGAGCGAGCCGCGCTTTGTGACGTAGAGGCGGAAATACCTGACTCTTGAAGCTGATATGTCGTACTGCTTATTATCTCGATTTCCGGTAAGTCCGGTATCGCCCGCCGCCTGAGTGAAGCTTTCGCCGTCCTCGGAGACCTCAAGTCTGTATGAATCGGGATAGGCGCCGTAGGCGAACAGCACCACCCTGGTCAGATCGTAATAGCCCTCCAGGTCGAAGAGGATCCACGCGGGAGTGTTTTCATCGGGTACGTCCTCTTGGGTCGACGTGGTAAAGCCGCCGGTCTCCCTCTGGAGACAGCCGTCGTTTATGTTTTCCACCTTCCACCAGCCGTTTGAGCCGTAGTAGGGCGAGGACGACTCGACGTCGGCGTCGAGAGCAAGATCCCTGCTACCTGCGGGACAGTAGGCAAGGATCCCGTCATTTACGGCGGAGGCTCCGAATGAGAAAAGAGAGCTCAGAGCGTCCTTTGAAGCCGCCAAAAAATCAAAGCAGAAAATAAATACAGCACAGAGTAAAACCGAAATGATTTTCTTCACTACAAACACCGCCTTTAGTTGATTTTAACATAACGGATAGGTTTTGTAAACCATAATGAACAGAGGTTTTCTTTTTACTGGACAATATTATATAAATATGATAAAATCAATCAATAAAACCATGGAGGTACATTTATGCCTGAACGTTATTACCGCTCGCTCGAGGAGCTTCACATAGGCTGTGAAAAGCCGAGAGCATATTTCATACCGTTCGCGCAGGATCAGGATCCGACTCTGCCCAGAGAAAATTCGGCTCTGCTGACCGATCTGTGCGGCGAATGGGACTTCGCTTATTTTGAAAATATAGAAAAGCTCGATATCGAAGCCGAGGGCTTCCCCTCGGACGTCTGCTGTCCCGACAGTATGACAGTACCCTTCTGCTGGCAGATGAAGCTCGGCAGAGGCTACGACGTGCCGAACTATATCAATCAGGATTACCCTTTCCCGGTCGATCCTCCGCATCTGCCCGACGTTATCCCCTGCGCCCTCTACCGCCGGACCCTCGATTTTACGAAAAAGCCGGGCAAGAGATACTATATTAATTTTGAAGGCGTTGCCCCTTGCTTTTACCTGTGGGTAAACGGCGCTTTTACGGGCTTCAGTCAGGTCAGCCACTGTACGAGCGAATTTGACATTACCGCCGCGCTCACGGACGGCGAAAACACCTTTGAGGTGCTCGTCGTAAAGCACTGCGTCGGCTCCTATCTTGAGGATCAGGACTTTTTCAGGCTCTCCGGCATTTTCCGCGAGGTCTACATACTCGAGCGCGACGAAAACTGTCTGCGCGATATATTCATCCGCCCGGAGGTATCCGAAACCCTTGATTCCGCCGAGATAAACGTCCTGCCTGAATTCAGAGACAGCGCCTCATTTGAATGGAGGCTCCTGACTCCCGGCGGAGAAACAGCGGATCGGGGTAAGAGCGACGGAGACTTCTGCATCAGGCTCAGCTCGCCTGTTCTGTGGAACCCGGAGGAACCGGCGTCGTACACGCTCGAGATCCTCGCCGGGGACGAAAGGATAAGCTTTGCCGTAGCGCTCAAGCGTCTTGAAATAAAGAACCGCACCCTGCTGCTCAACGGCCAAAAAATCAAGCTGCGCGGAGTAAACCGTCACGACAGCCATCCCGAAACCGGGTACGCCGTCACAGTCGCGGACATGATGAACGATCTGTACATCCTAAAGCGCGGCAACGTCAACACGATCAGAACGTCGCACTACCCGAACGATCCACGCTTTCTTGATATGTGCGAAAGGCTCGGCTTCATGCTCATAGATGAGGCCGACCTCGAGACCCACGGAATGGGCTACAATTACGGGGACTGGTACTGGGATTACTGGTCGTTCCTCTCGGACTCTCCCGATTGGCGCGAGGCCTATCTTGACAGGGCGCAGAGGCTCTTCGAGCGCGACAAGAACCACGGCTGCGTTATAATGTGGTCGCTGGGCAACGAGTCGGGCTGCGGTGAAAACCACAGACAGATGGCGAATTATATCCGCTCCCGTATGCCGGAGGCTCTGATACACTATGAGAACGCGAGGCTCGAATACCAGGAGCGCGTCGGCAAAGACTTCACCGATATCTCCGACGTGGAGAGCCGTATGTACGCCTCGCTCGACTATCTGCGCGAATATCTTGACGATCCCGAGCACACTAAGCCGTTCTTTTACTGCGAATACGTGGACTCAAACAGCACCGGCGATATTCCTCTGTACTGGAAGGATTTTGAGGACCGCGACAACTACTGCGGCGCCTGTGTATGGGAATTCTGCGACCACGCCGTGAATATCGGTTCAAGGGAAAAGCCCGTATACCGCTACGGCGGAGACTTCGGGGACAGACCCAATGACGGAGCCTTCTGCGCCGACGGCCTTGTCTTCCCCGACCGCAGTCCGAGACCGGGCTGGTACGACATGAAGATAACCTATCAGCCGTTTGACGTAAGCTATGAAAACGGAAAAATCAGGATAAGGAACAAGCGATTATTCCGCGATCTTTCCGACCTGTATTTTGAGTGGACGGTTGAAGAGAACGGCAGGGTCACAAGCTCAGGAAGATCAGGCAAGCTTGAAATAGCTCCCCGATCCGTGAAGGAATACAAGCTCATTGAGCCGAAGGAGTATGCGGCGTTCACCACCCTCAATATATCGGTACGCCGGGCGGCAGATACCGAATGGGCGGACGAGGGCTTCGAGACAGGCTTTGCCCAGTTTATTCTGAAAAACTGCGCCGCGCCTGAGTTCAAGCCCCGCGGCGGCGGCCTGACGCTCGATGAAACGCACGGCGAGCTGCGGATCAGATCCGGTGAGATCGAATACGTTTTTGACAAAAACACCGGGCTTGTCACCTCGGTTTCCGGGAACGGGAAAACGCTCTGTTCACGCATAGGCTTCAACCTGTTCAGGGCGACCTCCTACGGCAATGCCCTTGCAGGCGTCTGGAAGCGCGCACGCTACGACTAGGCGAAGCAGAAGACCTATTCGTATGAATTGATCGGGAACAGCCCGGAACGGATAGTGATATCGACCGATATCTCCTTTGCCGCGGCGGCCATGCCTCCGGCGCTCAGGGCAACCGCAGTCTACACCTTCACCCCGGGCGGCGCATTGAACGTATCGGTGAGCGGAAAGCGCACGGAGAACGCGCCTCCCCTTCCGCGCTTCGGGCTTGAGCTGACGATGCCCAAGAGCTTTGAGAACGCCGAATACCTCGGCTACGGCCCTCAGGAGAGCTATTCGGATATGCACGGAGCCTCACGTATTTCCCTGTTCGCTCAGACCGCCACGGACAGCTTTGTCCACTTTATCAGGCCGCAGGAGTGCGCTTCCCACTACGCAGTGAAATATGCGTCCGTTACGGACGGCGACGGCAGCGGATTGAAATTCCGCGACACCGGCGATAAGGGCTTCTGCTTTAAGGCTATACACTTCAACGACATTCAGATATCCTCCGCCGCGCACGACGACGAGCTGGAGGAGCTTGACGCGACGCTTGTATCTCTCGATTACAAGATGCACGCCAACAATCAGGCTAAGCTCGACCCCGGCAGGGCATTCGATGAGACGGAATTCAGTTTTTCCTACGACATCATGCCCGTTGAATAAAGAAAAGAGGCTGTATTTATGAAAGGCTTTATGGACGAAAACTTTTTGCTTGACACCGAAACCTCACGCAGGCTTTTCTTCGGCTGTGCGAAGGATATGCCGATCTTCGACTGGCACTGCCACCTCTCGCCGGCTGAGATCTATGAAAACAGACAGCCCGCGGACATAGCGGAGCTGTGGCTCGGCGGCGACCATTACAAGTGGCGCGCAATGAGAAGCTGCGGCGTTGAAGAAAAATACATCACGGGAAACGCCTCGAACTATGAAAAATTCAAGGCGTGGGCGGAGGTTCTGCCCTACTGCATAGGCAACCCCCTGTACCACTGGACGCACCTCGAGCTGCAGAGGTATTTTGATATTTACGAGCCTCTCAGCGCAGCGACCTGCGACGCGATATGGGAGAAGGCAAATGCGAAGATCGCCGCCGGCGGCTTCACTCCGAGGGAGCTTATAATCTCCTCCGGCGTAAAATGCGTCTGCACAACGGACGACGCGGCGGACAGCCTCGAATACCATAGACTGCTCAGGGAGGACAAAAGCTTCGGCTGTAAGGTGCTCCCGGCATTCAGGCCGGACAAGGCGCTGAATATCGATCAGGACACCTTCCTGCCCTGGCTCGCCTCGCTCGAAAAGGTCTCGGGAGAAAAAATCGATAGCTACAAAAAGCTGATCTCGGTTCTCAGGGCAAGGATCGATTTCTTCGCAGAGAACGGCTGCAGAGCCAGCGACCATGCCTTTATGTACGTCCCATTCAACAGAGCCGGAGAGGATGAGCTTGAAGCAATTTTCGAAAAGGCGCTCAGCGGCGGCAAGCTCATCGCAGACGAGGCGAACAAATACCGCACGGAGCTTTTCCGCTTCTTCGCGGGAGAATATGCCAAGCGCGGCTGGGGCATGGAGATACACATCGGCGCAATGAGGAACAACAACGCCGCCATGTTCAAAAAAATCGGCGCGGACACCGGCTTTGACTCCATCTGTGACAGGAGTATAGCCGAGCCCCTCTCCGCCATGCTCGACTCCCTCGCCTCCGATGGCAGACTGCCGAAAACGATACTTTTCGCCCTCAATCCCAAGGACAACTACGTCCTCGGCTCCATGCTCGGGAATTTCCAGAACAGCGAGACGGCTTCGAAGCTCCAGTTCGGCTCCGCCTGGTGGTTCAACGACAACATCGACGGCATGAGGGAACAGCTCAAGGCGCTCGCCAATCTCGGCGTGCTCGGAAAATTTGTGGGCATGGTCACGGATTCAAGGAGCTTTTTGTCCTACCCGAGGCACGAGTATTTCCGCAGGATCCTCTGCGGCCTCATAGGCGGATGGGTGGAGGACGGACTGTATCCCTATACCCCGGAGCTTGAGGATATCATCAGAGATATCTCCTATAATAACGCCGTGAACTATTTCGGAATCTGACATTTACAAAAGCTTATTATGACAAAAAGTGCAGGCCTCACCGGCTTGCACTTTTTGTCATCATATTAATTTATATCAACTCGTTGTTCTCCGAATCGTCTATAGCTCCAAGCTCCTTGACCGTCTGCAGCAGACTCTTGCGGCGGCGGTGCTTCTTTTCGCTCTTTGTCTTCTGGTATTCCTCAAAGAATTTATCCGTGCCGACCTCGCTCAGGGAGGCTATATCCTCCTCCTTGCGGTAAGCGGTGCCGCTTTCACTGTGATGGTGGTGATGATGATGGTGTCGGCGACGGCTCTGAAGCTCGGCGGACTTTTTATCCTGATTCTCTATGAAGCTCACAAGGAACTGATCAGCGTTGAAGTTCTCACCGATGCTGTCGAGGTTCTCGTCCGGTTTGTCGTTTTCGACGCGTCTGTGCTTGCGGTGCGGACTCTTCTCAGACTGCTTCTTGTTGAACTCCTGGAGGAAGTCGTCTATCGCCTCTTCGCTGAAATCGTCGATCTTATCCGCATTCGACTTTTCGATCTCCTCTACCGAAAGCAGGCTGTCCCTGCCCACGCTGTCATGAGGATGCGGATGCTTCGGCGCAGCCCTGTCGACGCTCCTCGAGTTTGAATATTCCTCGGTTTTCTTTGCTATCTCGTCCGGGGAAAGATCCTCTATCTTGCCCTCGTTGGCCTTTTCGATCTTCGCAGTATCGACCTTGCGATGATGATGGTGATGACGCTCGGTCTGCTCCCTCTCGTAGCCCGAGACGTCGCCGTTGAAGGCCTCGATCTTATCCGCGTTCAGCTTGGCGTTCTCCTCGGAGCGGCCGGAGTGCCTGTGCTGCGAGGACGCCAGCCTCTGTTTAAGATAATTGTCGGCAGTCTCGGACGCAGAGGATGTGTCGATCTTTTCGATCTTGCCCTCGTTCAACTTAGCATTTTTCTCATTGTGAGACGCGCTCCTGCGGTGGTGATGGTGACGGGAGCGGCGCGATTTTTCGGATTCCTCAACAATATCCTTGTAACCCTCGGGGCTTATCGAATTGATATTGCTCAGCTTTTCATCTATGACGTCGCTGTAATCGCCGCGCTTATGCCTTTCTGCCCTTTCGGCCTTGCGTTTTTCTTTTTCAGCCTTTATCTGCTCCTGCTTGACCTGGAGCTTCTTCATATTGACCTTGTAGTACGCAAGCACCAGACCGAGGGACACAAGCTGGATCGCAAGCATATGGGTCATGAACGACCACGTCACATATCGGTCCGTAATATATACGCTGTTTGCAAGGAATACATAGAGGAAGTGGTCCACGCTCGCCATATAAGTCGAGCCGGTAACGCGCGTCAGAAGTCCCCATTTTACGCCGGCGATCGTCTCATGGATGAGATAGAACATGACGATGAATACGCCGAGCTCCGCCGTTGTATTGTCGTAATAGTGGTTAAGCAGATTCCTCAAGAGATAAGGGATTATCCACGACATATACAAAAGAGCCTGAACAAGGTTAGCCGATTTGAAATCATAGATCTTTTTCAGCTTGTGCAGCACGTATCCGCGGAAGAAAAACTCCTTGAATACAGAGCTGAAAAGGGTTGAAAACGCATAGATGATTATCGAGATGCCCGGGGTGATTATCTCGGTATCTTTTACATAATTGAGGCTCGGCGGCGAAAAATGCAGATTAAGAGCCGTGATATCGGTGATACCGTAGTAGAGACTCTCGAACAGCATAACTACGATCATCGGGAAAACGGAAAAAACAATGCCGTAGATCACTGCGCCGGCCATTTTCTTTTTATTCTTGGTTATACCGAGGATCGTTACAGACGACTTTTTGAGCCAGAGTATTATAAAGATTGCAAAAAAGCTGACTAAACGAGCGTAGAAATTATCTCCCAGAACGCTCAGATCCGATTTCAGGAAAAACAGATCAAGACAGTATATGCCCAGCATAATAAGGTATACGTTGAATACCTCCGGCAAGGTTTTTCCCTTAGGGTTGCTCACTTCTTTCTCCTCCTGAGCATTTAATGGTAATTTATTATATCACAAGGAAATTATTTTTTCAATATACTGTAAAAATTTGATTCCCATGCAGGAATATACGGATGATGACGGAAGAATATTTGATAGTCCCCGTCAAGCGAGCGTATCGCCGCAGGCAGTCTGAACATATCCGAATTCCGGTGATAGCCACATACATAGAGCTTCGGTTTATACCGTCTTACCGTATCCGACGCGCCGAGGAGCGCCCTCTCCTCACTGCCCTCTATATCCATCTTCAGGAGGGTTATCCTCTCCCCGGCAAGAATATTATCGACGCTGTCCGCAGGTATCAGGACGTTTCCCGAGGCGGAGAGCCTCGAATTTCTGCCCTTCTTTTTTGCAAAGCTCAGAGTGGCTTTTTCATCCCACGCCGCGAGGTTGAACAGCCGGATGTTTTCAAGACCCGCTGTTTTCTCACGCAGTCTGCCGAAGTTCTTTTCGTCAGCCTCGACCGCGTAGATCGCGGAATACTCCCCTCCGGCGGCTTCGATGAATTCGCGCACCGTATCGCCGTCATAGGCTCCGAGGTCCATAAAGATCTCCTCCCTGCCGAGCCTCAGCAGATCAGAATAGACCTCACTCTTTTCCTTCTCACAGCCGAAAAGATATTCCGTCCTGCCGCTGATCTTGAAATTCAAAACGTCGAGGTAGCTCTTTTTTGAAAAATTGTCCGCGAGCATATCGTAGGCAAGGTCAAATTCCCTGTCATGCCGGATCACGTATTCCCGCGTGAAAAGGCCGTCGTCAACTATCGGCACGTTAGGAGCCACGAGCTCGTGCTCGAGCGACATCGCCCTGACCCTGTCGAGCGTGGGTCTGTCGTGCGCCGCGAAGCACATCACGATCAGAAAATCATCATAGCTCACGCAGACCTCCGAATAGCGGCGCACCTTGTAGCCTCTGAAGGACTGGCCGCGCACAAAGGCGTCGCTCGCGAAGACCTCCGCAGGCTTCACGCCCATGCCTTCGAGGACGTCGAGAACCATATCCGCGCCGTCCCCCATACCGTAAAGAACGACGGGAAGCTCCGAGGCCGCAATGGTATCCCACACGTTTTTTTCCTTTATTCTTTCTATCATTTTACTCTTCCTATTGTTATCATGTGCGGTTTTATGATATACTAAATCAGACAAATATTCAAGGCTGTGATGAAATGAAATGTAAATTTTTCCCCTTCGCCGTCTTTGCCGACGGTGAGATCGAGAGAAAAGCCGCCGGTCTTTTTGCTGAGGAGATCGAGCTGAGAACCGGAAAGCGGCCGGAGATAAATCCGGAAGGATGCAGCGGCAAAAGGATCACCTTCGCCTCCGACGGGTATTCCGAGGACGAGGGCTTCCGTATAATACAGAGTGAAGACGAGATAAGGATCTCCGCGAGCAGACTGCGCGGCTTTATCTACGGCTACTCGCATATTCTCAAAAAATCTGTCATTGAAAAAGGCGAACTGTATCTGACGTGCAGTGTCGCCTGCTCCAAGACGCCATCGTTCGGCATCCGCGGCCATCAGCTCAGCTACCGCCACATGAACAACACCTATGACGCCTGGGATCTGAGCACCTACGAGAGATACATACGCGATCTTATGTTTTTCGGCACAAATATGATAGAGGGCGATTCCGGCATCGACCATGAGAGGAACCCCCTGATGAAGATGTCCGGAAAAGAGGCCATTGAGGGAGTTTCCGCAATATGCAAAAAGCTCGACCTCGATTTTTCGGTATTTCATCCGCTGTCAAAATCCGATACGGACGAGGAAGCCCTCGACTACGTCAGGGACGTATACTCCGATATCCCGGAATTCAGCGTCATCTTTCCGCCCGGAGGCGATCCCGGCGACCTGACTGCCGGCGCCTTTGCCGAACGGTGCAAAAAGATAAAAAAAGAGCTTGTAAAAAAATACCCGGATATAGAGCTCTGGCCCTCGGCTCAGGCTCCGCATCAGTACCCGGACTGGGGAGAAGAATTCTTGAATGAACTGCGAGCCAAGCCCGCGGAGTTTGACGGCGTGATCTTCGGCCCCAACCATCCTATGACGCTCGACGAGCTGCGCAGAGGCGCGCCGCTCGGATATCCCATAAGATTCTACCCGGATATAACCCACAACGTCAGGTGCGAAACTCCCGTCCATTTCAAGAGAAACGACTGGCACTATGCCTTCGCCGCAACTCTCAGCCGCGAATCCGTGAATCCACGCCCAAGGGAGTACCGTCTGTTCCACAAGCTGATGCGCAGCTACGTCTGCGGCACCGTGACGTATTCCGAGGGAGTGAACGACGACTTAAACAAGATGATCTGGGGCGACATGGACTTTGATTTCAGCGTACAGCTGCGAGAGTCCGTCGCGGATTACGCCCGAGTATTCTTCCCCGGGAGCGACTGTGAAAAAATCGCTGATCTGATATTCTGCCTTGAGCTCGGCTGGGAGGGCGATCCCGCCGAAAATCCCCTGATAGACCTCACCTTCCGCGGCTTCGGTGAGCTTAAAGACAGCGACCCTCCGCTGATGGGAAACTGGCGCTTTGTGCTGCTTCTCTTCCGCGCCGCGTGCGACGAATACGTCAGAAAGCGCAGGATATTTGAGCTTGATCTCATCTCCGAGGCCTCATCGTCGGTTGCCTCGGGCGACGTCGACGGGGCGGAGAGGATCCTGCGCACAGACCTGCCGGAGGAGCTCCGGCTCCTGCGAGCCTCCCTGTTCGACTATGCGGAGACCGCCTTCCGTCTGATCGGTATCCAGCTTGACGTTGAGCATTTTTACGGTATGAACCCCGAAAGGGGCTGTACCCTCGACACCATCGACGAGCCTGTGACCGACAGACTGTGGCTGCTCGAAAAATTCGCAGACGAACGGTCAAGAAGCTCAATCGAAAAATACTTCAGGCGCAATTCGGTGGAAAATGACGAGTATTATTTTTCATTCGCCGAGGACGGCTTCGGCGTATGCGGAGAGCAGGACGGAGAATACTATTTTGATTTCTACGGCGACAGAAATCCCGACGGAAAGATCCCGACCTGCATCTCGAGGCTCTATGACCATTTCAACTTTAAAATCAGCGCCGCAGGGTTGACAGGCGGCGATTATACGCTTAAAATAACATACAGACCGCGCCGCACACAGGGCAAAGAGCACCTGACGATCTCAGTAAACCACAGGATCATCTATGAGGGCGAGCCCTACGGCGGCAGGCGCGACGCCGAATACGAGAGGGATTTTCTGCCGGACGGCTTTATCTGCGTCGATTACGATATCAAAGCGGAATACATTGAGAACGGCTGTGTTCTGCTTGAGATGAACGAGCCGGTCAGAGGCTTCATGATAAGCGAACTGCGCTTTGTAAAAAGTGAAAGAGGTTGAACATATGCAGGTCGAATACAGCGTGCTGGTATGCGTATACAATACATCTGAAAATCTTGCCGAATGTCTGGATTCGATACTTGCGCAGACCTTCAAAAGCTTTGAGACGGTCATAATTGACGACGGCTCAACGGACGGCAGCGCCCAAATCTGCGATGACTATGCCGGGCGCGACAGCCGGGTCAGGGTCATCCATAAGGAGAACGAGGGACTTGTGCTCGCGAGGAAGGCCGCGCTTGAAAACGCCGCCGGCCGCCGTGTGCTATTTGTTGACTCCGACGATTACGTAAGCCCTGTGCTGCTTGAAAAGATCGACTCGGCCTTTGAAGAATACGGCTGTGATATGGTCTGCTACGACATAGGATATTTTTACCCCGACGGCAGGATAGTCCCGTCTCATCTGTCGGCCGGGGACAAGCTCTTCACCTCCGATAACCGACGCGAGATATACGAGCTGCTGCTCTCGACCAAATTCAACTCCATGTGCCGCAAATGCTTCCGCGCGGACGCCTTTGTGAACGATATAGATTACAGCTACTTCAAAGGCTTCTCCCGCGGCGAGGACAGACTGATGACCTCTCACCTGCTCAAGCAGATCGGGTCGTTTTTCTGCCTGCACGAGGTCTTATATTACTACCGTCAGTCATCGGAGAGCATGACTTCAAAATACAGCATTTACGACCTTGAGAGAGCCTCGCGCTCATGCGGGGAAATACTCGAAATGATAAAAAGTGAGGATCTGTATGACAGAGAAACGGAGCTGCAGTTCCACCTCTTCTGCCGGCATATTTTTTCAAGCTTTCTCGCCTCGCTCTCCACAGCCGAAACGGGAAAGGACGAAAAGCTACGTACCCTCAGGGACAGCGAGCGTACCGAGCTCTTTGTGTGGGCGGCGGATCCGATCAGCGACCCGCACTCATCAAAAAACGCCGTTATCAAATTCTCGCTGTTGAGACGCGGAATGTACCGGACTCTGCTGAGGCTGATGAAGCTGAAGGGCTGAACCACTTGTAAAAACGATATCAGGGCGCAGAAGTTAATCTTTCTGCGCCCTCAGACTGTCGATAAAGGCGCAAGACCATTTGCAATAAACAAAATATCGGCAATGCTTACTGTCATCGGGCGTAGTACCCTGTAACATCTAAAAGTGTGCATCTGATTACAAGTATGATTTTGCTGAACAAGGATGTGAACGCAGGCAGGCTGACGCCTGTCAAGTTCAAAGACGCAGTTCAGCGAAATCAGACGTAGTAATGCTTGCAAA
>JAFSXA010000127.1 GCA_017450135.1 Clostridia bacterium
GCCCCGGCCGCCTTGACGTCGCGGGCGATGGAGCAGATCTGTTCATCGGATTCGACGGAGCACGGTCCGGCTATGTATTGAAAATTTCCGCCGCCTATTTTGTTGCCGCAGATATCTATCACCGTATCGTCGGGATGGAATTTCCTGTTTGCATTTTTATACGGCTCGGAAATCCTCGTTACGTTCTCAACGATATCAAGGCCGCTGATAAGGTCGGTATCGACGTGGCTGGTATCTCCGATAAGGCCGAGCACCGTTTCATAATCACCGTTACTGCGGTGAACGTCGATATTCATAGATTTGAGCCATTCGATAAGATTGCCGATTTGAGCTTCATCAGTTCCTTTTTTAACTACTACTACCATAATAATGCCTCCCGGTTAAAATTAAAAACCCCGCAGTGTAAGTTCACTGCGGGATATAAAATCCTGAATAATTGTTTAACAGCAAAACCTACCAAACCCTATCAACTTTTGTTGATAAAGTAAAAGTAAAAGTATGAAGCTGTGAAGCAATTGGTTTTCATTGCGGTTTCTCCTGTGATTTTTGTCCATTATAGCACCGTAAGAATTGAGTGTCAAGCATTTTTTTATTTTTTAAAAGATTTTTATATTCGACCCAAGCCTGCCCGTCATACTGAAAACGGCGGCCGAAATCAAATTCGACCGCCGTCTGCAGCTTTAACGTTATTATTCTTTGCTGAAGTCAGCCTTTGAGGCTCCGCACAGAGGGCAAACCCAATCCTCGGGGATATCCTCAAACGCCGTGCCGGGAGCGATACCGCCGTCGGGATCGCCAACCTCGGGATCATATTCCCAGCCGCAAAGATTGCATACGTATTTTTCCATAACTAAACCTCCGTTCCGATTTTTTATTTCAACAGACCGTTCGGGTAAACGAAACGTGTCCGTTTTATCCTGAGCGTTTATTTTTTTCTCAGCCTTTTGAGCAGCGATTTCTTTTTCGGCTCAGACTGTTTATCCTCCTCTGCGGTTTCAGTGGCCTCAATGTTTGCTTTTTTTGCAGGAGTCCAGAGGTGGATTACCCCTTCGTCATTGAACAGCTTGACCGTTATAAGCAGCATCGGCATAAGGAATATACCTATGATACCGAAGATCTGCGAGCCGACGTACATACCCATGAGGGTCAGGAATGACGGCAGACCGACGGTTCCTCCTATTATCTTGGGCTCTATTATCTGGCGTACAACATAGATGATTGCATAAACCACGAACAGCCCTATTCCGAGAGCTATCTTGCCGGTTATAAACGAATAGATAGACCACGGCACCATAAACGTGCCCGTTCCGATGACAGGCAGAATATCGAGGAAGGCGACTATGATAGATATCGCAAAAATATTTCCGCCGGTGTATATCTTTGCAAGAGACAGAATATTCAGACCGATGAATAATTCGACTCCGGTTATACATATTATTGTGGCGTAAGACTTGAGCAGCTTGCCTACGGACGTAACAAACACCCTTTTTGCCTTGCTGAGCTTGATCTTATGCTCCTCGGAGAGCTGATTCTTGATGAATCCGACCAGAACATCATAATCTGAAGCCATAAAGCACGAGGACAGTATGGTTATAATAACGGCAACAAATACCGATGGGATCTGCTTTGCCGTGCTCCAAACACTGCTCAGGGGGTTTGAGAGGGAGGATATCGAGAATTTGCCCGAGCCGGACGCGCTGTTGACTATCAGTCCGGCGACCTCGGACGCGCTCTTATCCCTTATCATATCAAAGAAATTCGTTGCAGAAGCGCTGAGCTTTACGGATATAGATGCCGGCAGCTTGTTTATCAGATCGAGCGCTCTGTCTCTGACATTTTCGATAAGCGTCGGAAAATCAGACAGCTTGTCTCTTACGAATTCAACCAGACCCTTTCCCGCGTCAACAAGCCTCATGCCGACAAGAGACAGCAGGGAAATTATCAGCAGCATAAGCAGCAGGACCAGTACGGTCGTGACGATGCCCTTTTTGATTTTCAGCTTTTTAACAATACTGTTAGACGGCTTCTGTACGATCAGAGCCACAAAAAACGCGAACATAAACGGGAAGAAAATCCAAAAAGCGTACTTCACAAAAAGATAGACCAGTCCGAGCAACAACGCCAGATAGGCAAAATTAATCAATCGTTTTCTTCTGAGTTCAACCTTGTCCATGGTTTCTCCTTCTTCAGCTGCGGCGCAGCTTTTTGATATTCTCTCCGCCGATGATCTTTGCGGCAAGCTTTTTGACGCCCGTTTTGAACCGCACTCTCCCCGGCAGCCAGAGCTGGGCGAAATGATGTATCGCGGCGCTCTCTTCCGTAATATAGTTTATCCCGTTGATGTAATCATACGGGCTGAAATAAGTCCTCGGGAATACCGTGATGCCGTCCACCGTCTGCTTTTCATCATTTCTCACAAGTCCGCGCTCAACAAGCAGACGCGTCATCAGCTGGACGTTGGTATCCTCGTATTTGGAGCCGTCGGGATTGAAGTAGGTCACGGAATTATAGTGCTCAATATATTTTTTCATAAGCGGCGAGCCCTTTTCGGCGCCGATAACGCAGGTGCCGACAAACATACCCTCCTCAAAGCCTACAAATGCTTTGCAGTCAAGGAAACGGTCAAAGTCAGAGAGCACCTCAACGTCGGTATCCATGTATATACCGCCGTATTCATAGAGGACGCAGGCGCGCACATAATCGCTGACAAAGGCAAAATTGCGATCCGAATACGCCTCGGACGCGAATTTGCTCACGCTCAGGTCAAAATTGTCCTCATTCCATTCCATAAGCTCGTAGTCAGGCAGATACTTTTTCCAGCTCGCGATGCACTTTTTCACAAGCTTGGGTTTTTCACCTCTGCCGAACCAACAGTAATGAATCTTTTTTTCCATAGTATTACAGCTCCAACAGCGTATTGTCCGTACATGTTTATGATATTATATTATACCATACAGATCGTTTTTTCAATTGAAATGCAGTAAAATTTAAAAAATTTTTAAATTTCTCTTTATTATTCAGCCGCTTTATGATAGAATGTAGATGTATATTTTTATTCTCAAGGATGAATTAAAAAACGGGTCTTTTGACCAAGGAGTTGAAAGTATGGACATAGCAATCATGGGATACGGAGTTGTCGGTTCGGGTACCGCGGCAGTTATTGCGATGAATCAGGAGAAGATCTCGGAAAAGAGTCTTCAGCCCTCCGTCAACGTTAAATATATTCTTGACCTCAGAGATTTTCCGGGCGATGTAAATGAATCGAAAATCATTAAGGATTTCAATATCATTCTGAACGACGGCGACGTTAAGATAGTCGTCGAGACTATGGGCGGTCTGCACCCGGCGTTTGAATTTGTCTCCGAATGCCTGAAGGCAGGCAAAAGCGTCGTCACCTCAAACAAGGAGCTTGTTGCGGCAAAGGGCGATATTCTCCTGACCCTTGCAAAGGAGAACAACGCCAACTTTATGTTTGAGGCGAGCGTGGGCGGAGGGATCCCGATAATACGGCCGATCGATCAGTGCCTCGCGGCAAATGATATCGAAGAGGTCGCCGGTATTCTCAACGGAACCACCAACTTCATACTCACGATGATGATATACAATTCCATGAGCTTTGAGGACGCCCTCAGGCTCGCTCAGGAAAACGGCTACGCGGAAAAGGATCCCACGGCGGATATCGAGGGCTTTGACGCCTGCAGAAAGATCTGCATCCTCTCCTCCCTCTGCTTCGGCAAGCACGTTTTCCCCGACAGCGTCTACACCGAGGGCATAACAAAGATCACCCCCGAGGACGTGGCTTACGCGCGCTCGTGGGGCGGTGTGATAAAGCTCCTCGGCAGGGCTAAAAAGGTCGGAGACAGGATCTCCGCCATAGTCAGCCCGGCCTTCATCCGCAGCGACAGTATCCTCGCCGGAGTGAACGACGTCTTTAACTGCATCCTTGTCAGAGGCAACGCAGTGGGCGACGCGGCATTCTACGGCAGAGGAGCCGGAAAATTGGCAACGGCAAGCGCCGTGGTCGCTGACGTCATAGACTGCGCGCGCCATATCGACAGGCGCAAGCCTTTCGGCTGGGGCAATGCGGAGGACAACTACGTTATCGACCGCAGTGACGCCGAAGCGTCGTTCTATATTCGCGTTAAAGGCGAGAAAAAGGCTCTGCTCAAAAAAATAGCGGAGGTATTCGGCGACGTGAGCGTTCTTACGCGCGACGGCGCTGAGGAAAATGAATTTGCCTTTATCACTCCGGTTGAAAAGGAATCCGTCCTGAACGAAAAGCTCGGTACGATAGAGGGTATGGAAATACTCTCGCGCATATGGGTAGAAGATTATTAATATAAAGCGGTGATACATAATGGGACTTATAGTACAGAAATTCGGCGGCAGCTCCGTTGCAAACGCGCAGAGAGTTATGAACGTCGCCAAAATCGTCACAGACACCTATAAAGCCGGGAACGACGTGGTGGTCGTGGTATCGGCTCAGGGCGACACCACCGACGATCTTATCGCAAAGGCCAAAGAGATAAATCCTATGGCGCCCAAGCGCGAGATGGATATGCTGATGTCCGCAGGCGAGCAGATATCAATAGCTCTGCTCTCAATGGCGATAGAAAAGCTGGGGTACCCGGCAATATCGCTGCTCGGCTGGCAGGCTGGTTTTTTGACAAACTCGGTCTATTCTTCTGCAAGGATCAAAAAGATAGACACCTCAAGGATAAAAAACGAGCTTGACAACAAGCGTATCGTCGTCGTCGCCGGATTCCAGGGCATCAACAAATACGACGACGTAACGACCCTCGGGCGCGGCGGCTCGGACACAAGCGCCGTGGCGATAGCCGCAAGCCTCAATGCGGACAAATGCCAGATATTTACCGACGTCGACGGCGTTTACACCGCCGACCCGCGCAAGGTCAAAAATGCCAAAAAGCTCAGCGAGATAACATATGACGAGATGCTTGAGCTTGCCACCCTCGGCGCTCAGGTGCTCAACAACCGTTCGGTTGAAATGGCAAAGAAATACAACGTGGAGCTTGAAGTTATTTCAAGCCTCAACCCGATACCGGGCACAATGGTAAAGGAGACAGCTAAGATGGAAAAAATGTTGGTAAGAGGCGTAACCAAGGATGCGGACGCGTCAAGGATCTCCGTTATAGGAGTCAACGACGTGCCGGGAGTGGCTTTTAAAATATTCTCCAAGCTCGCGGCGAAAAACATAAACGTCGATATCATTCTCCAGTCCGTAGGCCGCGACGGGACCAAGGATATCACCTTCACCGTCGGCGTCGACAACGCGGCAGAGGCGGTCAAGGCGGTCGAATCACTGCCGTTCATAGGTGACGCAAAGGTCGTCCGCGACGATTCGGTGGCAAAAATCTCCGTAGTGGGCGCGGGTATGGAAACCCACCCCGGAACAGCCTCCACCATGTTTGAGGCGCTGTACAATCAGGATATCAACATTCAGATGATATCGACAAGCGAGATCAAAATTTCCATACTCATAGACGAAAAGGACGCCGACAAGGCCGTCGCCGCCGTGCATGAGGCATTCTTCGGCAGCGAATGATCGGCAGACGATACAATACTTGACAAACGTAAACAGGACGCAGATTTTCGTTTCTGCGTCCTGCTTTATTTTTGTTATCAATTAAAAGTTAAGTCTATGCTCTTCATCAGGTTGAAGAATCCGACTATCAGCGGAGACAGCAGATCCCAGATCTTCTCGTCATACTGCACCGTCCACTTTCTGCACGGGCGTATCAGGTGGAGCGCCTCGCAGTCAGAAAGATATCTGTATTGATTCTCGCCTATCTTGGCAATCCCGAGCTTTTTCATATCCTTGTAGAGCTTGTCCCTCTCGTCCATTCTTTTATATAGGGAGTTGCCGAATACCGAGAATTCGCTGCGTCTGTTGACGCATTTCCAGTATCTCCAGCACAGCTCCGAGCGCCTGACGTGCTCCTTCTGCTCGGGGAGCTCCGCCTGCGCCGCGGCGTCCGCCCACAGAGTGTCGCTGCGTTTTACGTCGCTTATGCGGAAAGCGGAGAGAGTTGCATAACCCCTTTTACGGATGTCGAGATGATCCGCTCTGCCCGCCGAGCTCTTAGCTATCGTCATGTCGATAAACTCGCGGATGTTCCTCCATCCGCCGCCGTAATAGGCCTGCAAAAAATCGTCCATGGCGGCATAATAATCCATGTACGGATCCTGCATGAGCTTTGAGAGCAGATACGCCTTCAGCTCGCCGAACTCACCGTCACATTCTTCAATATAATATACGCCCTCCTCGTATACGCCCTTGACTCCGTGCTCGTAAAAGGTCTGCACGTTCTGCTGCAAAACCCCGAAATTCGGGAAGATACAGAGCGATTCCGAGAAATTGGCAACATAGTCCCAGATATAGATCCTGTCGCAGATCCTGCTCCAATCTTCAAGATCCTTCATGAAATCCCTGTTCTGTGCGCAGGTATCATCCTCCAGCGGATGGGCGAAGCAGCACTCGATGGAGCAGAGACGGACTATCACGTTGTCATCCGGCTTGACCTTGCGCGGAGCCTGACGGGTATACTGATAGGCGAAGGTGTCTATCGCGATATTATCGTAGCCCGCCGCCTTTACCGCACGCGCCACGGTGTTGGCAAAGGTTATCATCGTGCCGGAATGCGAGCCGTTCTCCCTGTCGATAGCCGTGCAGTCCTTGCAGGTGCAATAATCCTGATTGTCATGCTGAGTCAGGGAAACTATCTGCAGTGACTGCGACGGGTCGTAACTGTTTGCTATCAGCTCCAAAACCTCCTCGGTAACTATCCTTATCACGTCGGGGTTCGTAAGGCAGAGCTGGTTGGGAGTGCGCTTCCCGTTATGCAGAGCAAAATACTCCGGATGTTCATCGAAATATTTTTGCGAGGAGCAGAACCTGTTTGTCAGCGTGTGTGCAAAACCGGCGATATAATCGACGTCGCCGCCCATGCGCGCCGGTATGTTCCTGTAAGCTCCTGAGCTTATCCCGTGCGCGAGGGAATATTCGACATCGCGCGGACTTCTCCAGTCCGTTTCGGTATATTCAAAAAAGGGTTCATAGGTATAATCTATACCGCCGAACTCGATTCTTTCAAGCTCGGGTATATGCTTCAACTTAGAGGTGTACCAGCGGCAGCCGCAGAATTTTTCGAGGAAGCCGTAAACGCCGTAAATGTCTCCCCTGGTCCCGCTGCCGTTGATATAGAGGCTGTCCCCGTCGGAGACGATCCTGTAACCGCCGTCCTCAAGTCCGGAGACGTCGACCGCCTTTCTCGACGTGTCGCCTATAACGATCTCCGCGCCGTTGTCCGCCGAGGAATCGTCGAGTATCGCGGTGTCGGTTACCGTGATGGCTTTGACGTACTCCGCCATGACCTCGGCGGCGTACTTTTCCGTCTCGGAGCAGCCCTTCGCGGTTATCACGGTATATCCGCCGATGCTGTCGGACGCCTCAGCGCCGACGGCAAGAGGACTTATAAAAAGAACAAGCGCGATAACAGCCGCAAATATTTTTTTCATATCTATCCCTCCGCTTAAAAAAGTCAGGGTCTAACCAGGAAGTTGTCAAGATAATGCTCGGTTCCGCCGAGCTCATATTTATGCCGCTCGGTTCCGCGTGACATATCGGTTATCATATCCGTGCCCTTTCCGTCGGCGTAGAGGATATCCCTGAAGTATCTGAAATACGCCGTTCTGCCGGGGGTGAAATACTTGTACTCCTCGTCAAAACAGACTATGATATTTCTCCAGATATTTTTGCCCTCCATTATTCCGTATATAAAGCCTATCTTCTGCTCGCCGTGGAAAATCCCAATCATATAACTGTCGGGATTGTTCACCATATTGTATATGATATAATTGAATTTTTTCAATCCGTTTTTCAGCTCGTCATTATACTTTTTGTTGAAATATTTCAGTATGGTATTTTTAAGGCCGTCCTTTTTGATATCCAGCTCGTTCTTGCGGCCGGAGCGGTCGACGTAAATCGAGAAGAACTCGCGTGCGTCCTCCTCGGACACCGTGCCGAACTCGCTGATATGTATCTCCGTACCCGTTTTGTTTTCACGGTTGAAGGCCTTGCGGATATTCTGTCGCGAATATTTTGTCATGGTCTTGTGGAATTCTTCAAAGCTGTCGTGCGGCAGAGTCTGTACGCAGATAGTCTCGCTGATCTTATTATCGCCGTATTTTTCGAGCAGATAATCATCCATCGCCGTTGAGCGGCGGATAAAATCAAAATGAAATTTTTTAACTTTGAATTTCGTCCTTATCTGAGCGACAAGCTCCTCGAAGCACTCCGGATCAAAGTCCCTGTAAATAAAGTTCAGATAATCCGTGAAGCCCCATCTGCCTATGATATAGGCTCCGCTGTCGCTGCCGATCCCCTTGTATTCAAAGCCGTGTTTTTTGACGTGTACCGGCGCTATCATCGCGGCGGCTCCGTCCCTGTACGCAACGGCGTAAACCGCTTTTTCGCTCGATTTGAAGCAGTCGGCAAGGTACTGTCGGTTCAGCCCGTCATACCAGACGCGCTGCTGGAACACTGTCATATCTTTGCCTGTTTGCAGCTCTTCCCATTCGGCCTTGATCTCATCAAACTGTTCCGGTTTGAAAAATTTAATTTCAATCATCACTGTATCTCCCGAAAAATTTTTGCGATACTGTCCGCTCCGGATCATATTTTATTTCTTATGATCCATTTCAGTCTCTGCACGTTCGTGCGCTTGAATTTGATATCAACTATCTCAATCCTGCCTGTTCTGGCGTAAGTATGGATGCCGCTCGGTTTGAACATAATATCAGTCTCGATATTATCCGGAGTTATCTCCGAGAACTCTTCCTCGGAATAGCTCTGCGGCGTGCACTCGTTGATTTTGTTGAATATGAGCTTGCCGCCGTAAACTCCGTTTTCACAGCCCTGAGCAGGTCTGATTCTCATGTTTTTAAAATCAAACACCTTGCCTGCGCCGCGTTTTGTGAACGAGCCGGTATAGACCGGCGAGCACGGGCACTCATTGCCATCCGCGTCGTAAATGCGCAGATCAATGCTCATATCGTTCTCGGGGCACACGGCGGAGGTTATCAGCAGGTCGTTTTCCATAACGGTATCGACGTTGTTTATATCCGCGATGAGCACTCTGTCCTTTACCCATTTATTCGGGAAATCGACTGCGCGGTAGAGCTGGATGCAGTTATCCTCGTGGGATTCGGGCATCATGTAAACCTCAGAATCCTTCTCAAAAACATAGGGATAGGAGAGGTGGAATTTTTCGGTGAGGACAGGCTCGGGCTCGGTGAAAGCACCGTTCACATACCGTGAACAGCCTATATGTCCCTTCTCCATCTTATTGTCGAACACCTCGACAAACAGATACGTTTCGCCGTCCTTTTCAAACAGGAAGGGATCGGCGTACCAGTACCTTTTTGAGGCTTTTATAAGATCAAACTTATACTTCCCTTTTCCGTTGACCACAGAATCGGAGTCGGTGTAAGTCCTGTAACCGATATTCCAGTATTCTTCCAAAACAAGATCCTTTACCGGACGCAAATTTAGCACCTCCGCATATTTTTATATAAGGTAACCTCTGAACACATTTGATGTTCAGAGATGGCCGTTAGTCGTTTTCAGACAATGAGCCGCAGAGACTCATTGTCTGAAACAACACTTGGATTATTTATACATCGGACCGTAAACTTCGCACGCCTTGACGTCAGCCGCTTCAAGCTCCTTGGTGCCGAACGCATTCCAGCACGCCGGACGGAATATTTTTTCGTCGGGCACGTTGTGAAGCGTAACGGGTATGCGGAGCATGGAGCACATTGTGATAAGATCCGCGCCGATATGGCCGTAGGAGATAGCTCCGTGATTAGCGCCCCAGGTGTTCATGAGGTCATAAGCCGACTTGAACGGGCCTTCGCCGGTGATTCTGGGAGTGAACCATGTGCAGGGCCAGGTATAGTCCGTTCTCTTCCAGATAACGTCCGAGACCTCATCGGGAAGATGGACGGTATAACCCTCGGCTATCTGAAGGATCGGGCCGAAGCCCTTGATGATATTGAGCCTTATCATCGTAGCCGGCATCTCGGCTCTGGTGAGGAAGTGGGACGAATATCCGCCGCCGCGGAAGTATCCGTTGTCCGCCGCGCACCAGTCGGTGGCCTTGAGGCAGGCGTCGATATCCTTCTGCGTCATCTCATACCAGGGCTTGATAACGCTGTTGCCGTTTTCATCCTTGATCTCGCCGCAGGCCTCGAGGCAGCAGGCGCCGGAATTGATAAGATGGATAAAGCCGCCGGCTTCCTTGGCGTGACCCTCTATATCGTAGCCGGTAACTCTCTTGACCGCGCTCTCGCTCCAGTAGGTGCGCACGTCGGCAAACATCTGCGCCCTGTTGGTGAGCAGCTTCATAAAGAGCATCGACAGACCGTTGAGAGTATCGTTCTCGGTAGCAAGGATATAGGGCTCCCTTGCGCCGTTCCAGTCAAACGACGTGTTGCAGAGCGCCTCGGCAAAGTCCGCGTTGGGATAGAAATCCGTCCACTGGCGCTGACCCTGGATACCGGTAGCAATGGCGTTGTGGCCGACCATCTCTTCCTCTCTGCCCTCGGGGAGATTTTTGTTGCCGTTCATAAGATCCTTGATGATGACCATCATCTTAACAACGAACTCCCAATCCTTCTCCTTCTGCTCATCAGACTTTTTAACAAAGTCGGGGTTCTTGTCGAAGCCCTCGGGGCAATGCTCCTTGGTCCATTTAAGAGCCTTTTGGAACTCCTTCTCGTCATAGATGCCCTCTTCCATTCTTCTGATGATCTCGACCTCGTCAATGGACTCGACTCTCATGCCGAGGTATTCCTCGATGAAATCGGGGTTGATCGTTGAGCCTGCGATACCCATGCAGATAGAGCCTATCTGGAGGTATGACTTGCCCTTCATTGTGGCAACGGCGACAGCCGCGCGGGCAAAGCGGAGCAGCTTTTCCTCAACGTCGGGGGTGATATTCTCGGAATCCATCGCATCCTGAACGTCATGACCGTAAATGCCGAACGCCGGCAGACCCTTCTGCGCATGAGCAGCCATAACAGCCATAAGATATACGGCACCGGGACGCTCGGTAGCGTTGAAGCCCCATACGCCCTTGATGGTAGTGGGATCCATATCCATGGTTTCGGAGCCGTAGCACCAGCAGGGAGTTACGGAAAGAGTTATGGAGACGCCCTCCTTCTTGAACTGCTCGGCGCAGGCGGCAGCCTCGGCGACGCGGCCGATGGTCGTATTTGAGATAACGACCTTAACGGGCTCGCCGTTAGAATATTTCAAATTTTCCTCAAAGAGCTTTTTCGCCGCCTTGGCCATGCCCATGGTCTGATCCTCAAGGGATTCCCTGACCTTCAGCGGGCCGCGCCTTGCGTCGATGATCGGACGGATACCGATTACCGGATACTCGCCGAGATACCTGTTTTCTGCCATATTGAATCATCCTTTCAAAATTATTATTATCGAAGATTACTGTATGATCGTAATCCCGGTAAAATACAAATTTCCTATGTTGAAATAGTTTATCGCGCCGGAAGATGAGACGCTTCCGTCCGCTCCGGTTTTTCCGCGGCCGCTCCAGTATTTACGGGCAAAGTCCTTCGGCTTCACCGTATAATCAAGGCAGACCGATTTGCCGTCCCTGCTCTCACTGAGCCAGACCTTATCGTAGCTGTAGCTTTCCACGGTGACAAGCTTGCCAAAATAGCTGTCCGCAAGAGTGTATGCGACGTTTTCACCTCTGCCTATATACGTCGGTCTGAACAGGAACAGGGCGGCGGCTGTCAGCAGTATCACCGTGGCAGCGGCTGTGATCGACCGCGCCCTTTTGCTCAGAGTTCGCCGTTTTTTCTTTTCGACGTGAACGCTCAGTCTGTCCATGCTATACGATCTTCAAAAAATCCGCATAGGCCTGAGCCCACGCTTCGGCGTCCTTCGGCTCATAAGTCGCAAGCTCAGATGAATCGGCGACTATCCGCCTTGCCTCGGAGATGGACGATATCGTGTTATCCGACATGAGCTGAACGGCGATATTGCCCATTACCGTCGCCTCGATCGGACCCGCCTTGACCGTTCTGCCGCAGGACGACGCCGTCATACTGCACAGCAGCGTGTCCTTTGTTCCGCCGCCGATAACGTGTATGATAGGATAATCCCTGCCGGTGCATTCGCGCAGCTTTTCAAAGGTCAGACGGTATTTCATCGCAAGGCTCTCATATATGCACCTCATGATCTCTCCGACTGTTTCGGGGACGTACTGCCCGGTCTTTTTGCAGAATTCACGGACTCTGCCGGGTATGTCGCCGTGAGGAACAAACTCCGGCGCGTCCGGATCTATAAAGCACTTGAACGACCTTTCCGCCAGAGCGAGCTTTTCAAGGTCTGCGTAGGAATACTCGACGCCCTGCCGTTTCCACTGACGGCGGCTTTCCTGGATGAGCCACAAACCGATTATATTCTTCAACAGTCCCGTCGTGCCGCCGTAGCCGCCCTCGTTGGTGATATTTATTTTCAGCGATCCTTCGTTGACTATCGGCTTTTCTATCTCCGTGCCGAAGAGCGACCATGTGCCGCTCGAAAGAAAGGCGAAATCTCCGTCCGGGCACGGTACCGACGTTATTGCCGACTGCGTGTCGTGTCCGCAGACCGAGATCACGGGGACAGGGTCAACTCCGCATTCCTCGCAAACCTCCGGTGATAGCTCGCCGAGCACCGTTCCCGGCTCGACAAGCGGAGCGAAGAGACTTTCCGGGATGCCGTAGGCGTCAAGTATCTCCGCCGACCACGTCCTCGTCTTGATATCTATAAGCTGTGAGGTGGAGGCTATTGAATACTCCGCGCACTTTTTACCGGTGAGCATATAGGCGAAAAGGTCGGGCATGAACAGCAGCTTATCGGCTCTTTCGAGCACATGGGGCCTGTTCTTTTTAAGAGAGATGAGCTGGAACAGGGTATTGAGCTCCATGAACTGGATACCCGTCAGCTCGTAAAGCCTCTCCCTTGGAATGATCTTCTCCGCCTCTCCGATCATGCCGACCGTCCGCTTGTCGCGGTAGTGGATCGGATTTTCGATGAGACAGCCCTCTTTATCAATCAGGCCGAAATCGACTCCCCAGGTGTCGATCCCTATGGAATCGAAGCCGCCCGCAAGCTTTGCCTTGACGATACCCTGCTTGATCTCGTAGAAAAGGCGCAGAACATCCCAATAGACCGTACCGCCGACTTGAACGGGGTCATTGGAAAAACGGTGCACC
Organism: Clostridia bacterium; assembly: GCA_017450135.1. Lineage (GTDB taxonomy): Bacteria > Bacillota > Clostridia > Oscillospirales > Acutalibacteraceae > CAG-488. The sequence continues at coordinate 13,312 of JAFSXA010000127.1, forward strand.
TCGTTGAGCGTGATTTTTTTGCCGTCGAAGCTGCCGATGATAGCCCTGCCGCCGGAGGCTCCGAAGTCAAACGCGAGTACACGTTCAGTCATTGATAACAACACCCTTTTGAATGATAATATTGGCGTAGATCGCGGTCTCGCCTGTCGCTATGACCGCGTAGGCGTTCCTCGCCTTTTCATAGAATTCGAACCTTTCGACAAGCTCTATTTTCTTGTCTCCCTCGTTCTTCCTTATGATCTCCTCATAGGTTTTCCAGATCTCGGGTCGGTTTGCCTCATCGCCGTTATCCATGAGGGAAACGGGGCACTCAACGTATGTATCAAGCGGCATGAGCTTGAGCACGGCGTCGAGCACCTCGGGCACTCCGTGTCCGTCACAGCGCACAAGCCTTTTTGCATTGGAGGCCGCCGGGAAATTACCGTCGCCGATAACGATATAATCCCCGTGACCCATCTCCATGAGTATCTTGAGAAGCTCCGGAGAGAGTACGGAGGGAATATTTTTAAGCATAATGATCGCTCTCCTTACCTGATTTTTCCGTACAGCATAACTATACAAATTAGATTATACAATATTTTAAAGAAAAAATAAAGCAAAAAGCTTGAAAAAATTCAATAAATTTGTTTTAATAATCAAGAAATATACTGATAAAGCCGGGGGTGATGTCATTGTTTTCAAAGGTAAACAGCATGGGGATTTTCGGACTTGACGTCTTTCCCGTAAGCGTCGAAGCCGACCTCTCCTCCGGACTGCCCCGTTTCGACGTGGTCGGTCTGCCCGATTCCGCCGTGAGCGAATCGAGGGACAGAGTCCGCTCCGCGGTCAAAAACAGCGGCTTTGATTTCCCCGTAAGCAGGATCACCGTGAACCTGGCTCCTGCCGACAGGCGCAAGGAGGGCCCTCTCTACGACCTTGCCATGCTCGTGGCGCTTCTTAAGGCGTCGGAGCAGATAAACGTCAATACGGAAAACCGCGCCTTTCTCGGCGAGCTATCTCTCGACGGAAAAATACGCAGGGTGAACGGCGTGCTCCCGATGGTTATCAAGGCCCGCCAGTGCGGTATAAATGAGATATTCGTACCGGAGGAAAACGGGAGCGAAGGCTCCGTGGTCAACGGAATATCCGTTATCCCGGTTGAAAACGTTGCTCAGCTGCTCGACCATCTTTCAGGCTTCAAGCCTATCCGTCCGGCAGTCCCCGCCGGGGACGAAAATACGGGCGACTTGATGTATATGCCGGATTTTTCCGACGTCAAGGGTCAGTTCGAGGCAAAGCGCGCTCTCGAGGTGGCGGCGGCAGGCGGCCACAATACGCTGATGATAGGCAGCCCGGGCACGGGTAAAAGTATGCTTGCAAAAAGGATACCGTCCATACTCCCCTCAATGACGTTTGAGGAGAGCCTTGAGACCACAAAGATATATTCGGTCGCCGGAGCCCTCGGAAGGAACTCGCGGCTGATAACGACGCGTCCGTTCCGCTCGCCTCACCACACAGTCTCGACCGTGGGTCTTGCAGGCGGCGGAGCCATACCGAGACCGGGCGAGCTTTCGCTTGCGCACAACGGCGTATTGTTTTTGGACGAGCTGCCCGAATTTTCCCGTCAGGCCATGGAGATAATGAGGCAGCCGCTTGAGGACGGCAGAATAACCATATCCAGAGCCTCCGGCACAGCTTCATATCCCTGCTCGGTAATGCTCGTTTGCGCTATGAATCCCTGCCCCTGCGGTTATTTCGGCCACCCCGTGCGCGAATGCACCTGCCGTGAGGGAGCCGCGCAGAAGTACCTCGCCAAAGTCAGCGGACCCCTGCTTGACAGAATAGATATACATATCGAGGTGCCTCCGGTCGATTTTGAAAAGCTCTCCGATTCGACGCGCGGCGAAGCTTCCGCTCAGATAAAAAAGAGGGTCGAGGCGGCGCGCAGGCTCCAGCAGGAGCGGCTTGAAAAGACAGACGCCAACTGCAACGCGCAGATGAACTCGGCAATGACGCGCGAATTCTGCCGTACAACGGATGAAGCGATGAGGCTGCTGAGGAACGCCTTCGACAAGCTGGGACTCTCCGCAAGAGCGTACGATAAAATACTCCGTGTCTCGAGAACCATAGCGGATCTCGACAGAGCGGACGTCATTGACTCCGCCCACATTGCC
>JAFSXA010000012.1 GCA_017450135.1 Clostridia bacterium
CGAGGGCAGAGGCCGCTATATCCTGCGCAAGGCGAAGGACGCTCACAAGGATCAGAGCTACGTCCTGTATTCCCTGACTCAGGAACAGCTCAGCCACGTTCTTCTCCCTCTCGGCGAGCTCACCAAGCCCGAGGTCAGGGACATAGCGGAAAAGCACGGCTTTGTCAACGCCCGCAAGCGCGACAGTCAGGACATCTGCTTCGTCCCCGACGGCGATTACGCCCGATTCATTAAAGAAAACTGCGGCGTCAGCTTCGACGAGGGCGATTTCGTCGACCGCGACGGGAGCTTTATTGCGAGGCACAAGGGCATAATCCACTACACCGTCGGCCAGCGCAGAGGGCTCGGCATTGCGGCGAAGGCTCCGTACTATGTGCTCAGCAAGGACGCTGCCGCCAACAGAGTGGTGCTCGGCTCAAACGAGGACCTGTTCACCGACAGTCTGACGGCGGAAGACCTCAATTTCATCAGTGTGGATAAGCTCACGGGGTCAATGCAGGTCAGCGCAAAGATCAGATATTCAAGCCGCGAAACGCCTGCGGTGATAGCTCCGCTTGAAAACGGCGACGTCCGCGTTCAATTTGACGAGCCGCAGCGCGCCGTCACCCCGGGACAGACCGTCGTATTCTATGACGGTGATATTGTGGTCGGCGGAGGAACGATAAAATAGCGGTTTGGTTTTTGAAGAAAATCATATTTATAAAAAAATCTTGACACTCCTTTTGCGCAGTATTATAATTTACGCCATAATAAAAGTGCGTTGTGGCGAAAACGACGGACGTTTAAAGCCAGCCGGGGCTATCGCCGGAGTGATTAGATCGGATTTTTTATACTTAATATGATCTCAAGGGATAGCTGTTCAGCACAGCTGTCCCCTTTTATATGAAACGAGGTGTTCTGATGAAATTCACAAAAATGCAGGGTATGGGCAACGACTATATCTATTTCAACGGATTTGAGGAGAATATTGCCGACCCTTCCTCCCTGTCCGTAAGGCTCTCCGACCGTCATTTCGGCGTCGGCGGCGACGGTATAGTCATCATTCTCCCTTCTGAGATCGCCGATTTCAGGATGAGGATGTTCAACGCCGACGGCAGCGAGGGCAAAATGTGCGGCAACGCGTCGCGCTGCATAGGCAAATACGTCTATGAAAAAGGGCTGACGGATAAAACCGAGCTCACGCTTGAAACGCTCAGCGGCATAAAGAAGCTGAGCCTGAAAACAGAGAACGGCAAGGTAACAAGCGTTACGGTAGACATGGGCAAGGCGGAGTTTTCGGCTGAAAAGATCCCCGTTATCTTTGATAAAAACGAGGTTATAAACGAGCCTGTCACTATCGGCGGCGAGACGCGGAGCATCACCTGCGTTTCCATGGGCAATCCCCACTGCGTGATTTTCACCGACAGCGTCAAGGATATGGAGCTTGAAAAAATCGGGCCGTCCTTTGAGAATGCACCGATCTTCCCCGAGAGGATAAACACGGAATTTGTCAGAGTGATAGATGATAAAACGCTGGAAATGCGCGTCTGGGAGCGCGGCAGCGGCGAGACCCTCGCCTGCGGTACGGGAGCCTGCGCAACTGTCTCGGCGGCGGTCAGGAACGGTATCTCTCCGGCGGATGAATTTATAAGGATCAAGCTGCTCGGCGGCGAGCTCAACATAAAATACTGCTCCGACGGTACCGTCCTCATGGAGGGCGGAGCGGAATTCTGCTTTGAGGGGGAAGTTCAATGAGCAAGATCAACAGAAACTATCTGAATATCAAGGAGAGCTATCTCTTTTCCGAGATCGCGCGCAGAGTCAGGGAATACTCAGCGGCGAACCCCGACAAGCCCGTCATCAGAATGGGTATCGGCGACGTGACGCGTCCTCTGTGCCCGTCGGTCATAGATGCCCTGAGCTCGGGCGTTGATGATATGAGCCGTGCGGAGACCTTTCACGGCTACGGCGACGAGCAGGGCTGTGAATTCCTGAAGGGAGCGATAAAGGATTATTACAACGGCTTCGGCGTTTCGCTTGAACAGAACGAGATATTCATCTCCGACGGCGCCAAGAGCGACCTCGGCAACATTCTCGACCTGTTCTCCCCGGACAACACGGTGCTCATCCCCGACCCGGTCTATCCCGTCTATGTGGATACCAACATCATGGACGGCAGAAAAATAATCTATATCGACGCTGTTGAGAGCAACGGCTTCCTCCCCCTGCCGGACTACGGTATCAAGGCTGATATTATATATCTTTGCTCGCCCAACAACCCAACGGGCACGGCATACGGCAGAGAAGGGCTGAAAAAGTGGGTCGATTACGCTCTGGTGAACAGCGCGGTGATATTGTTTGACTCCGCGTACGAGGCATATATCACAGACGCGGAGCTTCCGCACTCCATATATGAAATAGAGGGCGCAAAGAAATGCGCCATAGAATTTTGCTCGCTCTCAAAAACCGCCGGCTTCACCGGCACAAGATGCGGCTACACCGTCGTACCGTTCGCGCTGGAGGTCGAGGGGATGGGGCTAAACAAGTTCTGGCGCAGGCGGCAGACCACCAAGTTCAACGGCGTATCGTATATCATTCAGCGCGGCGCTCAGGCTGTATTCACGCCC
>JAFSXA010000128.1 GCA_017450135.1 Clostridia bacterium
CATGAGGCGTACTGCGACAGGAAAACGGGTCAGCGGATCGGTAAACATTCATCCACGGCGGAGAAGCTATCCCATATGTATATGCGTCCGCAGGAGAACGGCAACCGCACCGACGTCAGAAGCGTGGAGATAACGAACGACGCCGGCAGAGGCTTCCGGATCGAGGCGGACAAACCGTTCGATTTCAATCTCTCGGAGTATTCCATGGAGACGCTCGAAAAAGCGAAGCATATTTTTGAGCTGAAAAAGGACGGCTTCCTCTCACTGAGCATTGACAAATGCCAGCGAGGGGTCGGCGGCGATATGCCAGGCAGCGCGTTCCTGCACGAGCCTTATAAGCTCAAACCCGGAAACTATTCCTATACGTTCCGCATAACGGGCGTCAAATAATAATTGCTTCCAAAAATCCGGCGGCGACATCGATTAAGATATCGCCGCCGGATTCTGTTTTACGCTTTTTATTCGTCTTCTATTCTATCTATTACATTTCTCTTGAGTCTGCGGAAGCATATGAGCGTGACCGCGAGGGAGAATACCTCCGCTATCGGGTAGCACCACCATACGAGATCCTGATTGCCTACGTTCATCCCGTACCGCGCAAGAATATACGCCGCCGGAACAAGCACCACGAGCTGACGTATGATTGAGGTTATCATCGAGAATATGCTTTTGCCGAGCGATTGGAACGCCGACCCGAGCGAGATACATATGCCGGCGAAGAAAAAACTCAGTGCGATTATCCTCAGCGCGGGCACGCCGATCTCAAGCATCTGCTCCGAGGCGCTGAAAAAGCCGAGAAGTTTGTCCGGTATAAGCAGGAAAAGCGCGGCTCCGATAAAGCAGAAGGCCTCGGCGTAAATCATGGAAAGCGATATCGCCTTCATCATTCGGTCGCGCTTTCTTGCTCCGTAGTTGTAAGCTATGATGGGTACGACTCCATTGTTGAGCCCGAACATCGGCATAAAGAAGAAGCTGTTGAGCTTGAAATATGCTCCGAACACAGTGGCTGAGGTCTCCTTGCCCGGTGTGTAAAGAATAAGTATCCTGTTCATCAGGTAGGTCATTACGGAGCCTATCGCGACCATGATTATCGAAGGTATACCTATTTTGTATATCTCGCCTATCAGTTTTCCGCTCGGCCTGAATTTGCGGAAATCAAGCGTTAGCTCGGGATTTTTATACTTGTTGATAAGAATCGCTATCACGGCAGCGGCGATCTGGCCGATTACCGTGGCGACGGCGGCGCCCCTGACTCCCATTTTTAAAACGAAGATGAATATGGGGTCAAGAATGATATTCAGTACCGCGCCCGAGCCCTGAGTAAATAAAGTGTAGACCGTTCTGCCAGTCGACTGAAGCAGCCTCTCAAATGATATTTCAAAAAATATTCCGACGGACAGTCCGCAAACGACCTGAAGGTAATTTGTGCCGTTGCTTATGATATAGTCTATCTCCGTCTGCGAACGCATAAATAAACGGCTGCCGAAAATGCCGAAAATCATAAACGCTATGAAGCTCAGCAGCGCGAGGAACACGCCGTTTTCACCGACGGCGTTCGCCCTTTTAAAATTTTTCTCCCCCAGCGATCGGGAAACCAGAGCGTTCATACCGACCGCCGTTCCCGTTGCGAAGCCTATCATCAGATTTTGAACGGGAAAGGCGAGCGAGACCGCCGTCAGCGACTGCTCGTTGATCATCCCGACAAAGACGGAGTCAACGATATTGTATAGAGCCTGTACCAGCATTGAAACGATTATCGGCGCGGACATCGTTACTACAAGCTTATTGACCGGCATAATGCCCATTTTGTTTTCCGTCATACATCCTCCGCCCATCTACAGTTTTATTTATATTTTATTATATCATAAATACTCCCCGTCTGTCTCACCAACATACACAATATAATATAGGCATTTTTGTGCAAAAAGCAGAATAATATGTGGTTTTATTATTTCCTATAATTTTAGTAGGAATTATTGCATTTTTGTTGCATCCGAATGTTAAAATGACCAGTTTTGCCAAAAGCCGCGAAACAATATTCTGTATTAACACTGTTGAAAACGGCACGGCGATATAGTATAATTCACATAAACAGGTTTAGTCAATGCTTTCACCTTTGGTTTAAACCAATATCAGGAAAGTCAGGTGATATATTTGAAAACGGTTTACGCGGACAACGCCGCAACAACTCCGCTGTGCGCCGAGGCCTTTGAAGCGATGAAGCAGAGTATGCTTGAGGATTACGCCAACGCCTCGAGTCTGCACACCCCCGGTCAGATTGCCGCCGCCAAGGTGCTTGAGGCGAGAAGAGAAATAGCGGAGCTGATCGGAGCGAACGCCGACGAGATATATTTCACTTCCGGCGGCACAGAGTCCGACAACTGGGCGATAACAAGCGCCGCTCTGCGCGGAGAAAAGCAGGGCAAAAAGCATATCATCTCCACCGCATTCGAGCATCACGCCGTTCTGCATACGCTCAAGGATCTGGAACGCCGCGGCTTTGATGTGACATATCTCGACGTGCATTCCGACGGCTATGTCAGACCCGACGAGCTTGAAAAGGCTATCCGCGCCGACACCTGCCTCGTTACGGTCATGTACGCCAACAACGAGATCGGCACCATCCAGCCGATAGATGAGATCGGCAGGATCTGCAAGGAAAAGAAGGTCTGCTTCCATACCGACGCCGTGCAGGCGGTAGGGCATCTGCCGATAAACGTCAAGGCGCAGAATATCGATATGCTGTCGTTTTCCTCGCACAAATTCCACGGTCCGAAGGGCATAGGCGCGCTCTACTGCCGCAAGGGTATCATACTTGCCAATTTCATGCAGGGCGGAGCGCAGGAGCACGGCAAGCGTCCCGGCACGGTCAATACACCGGCCATTCTCGGCACCGCCGCCGCGCTGAAAAAAAGCTGTGCGGATATGGAGAAAAACGCCCGGTACGTCAGCGACCTGCGCGACAGGCTCATTGACTCGATACTGACAACAATTCCCCGCTCACGCCTGAACGGCGGACGCTCTGAGCGCCTGCCGGGTAACGCAAGCTTCTGCTTTGAGGGCATAGAGGGCGAATCCCTTTTGCTCCACCTTGACCTCAAGGGCATCTGCGGCTCGTCAGGCTCGGCGTGCACCTCCGGCTCACTCGACCCGAGCCACGTTCTGCTCGCCCTCGGACTGCCGCACGAGATTGCCCACGGTTCACTGCGCCTGACGTTGAGCGAATACAACACCGCAGAAGACGTTGACAGAATAATAAGCGTCCTGCCGCAGATCGTTGCGATGCTGCGCGATATGTCTCCCGTATGGGAAAGGATAATGAAGGAGGAAAACTCTGATGCTGTACAGTGAAAAGGTGATGGATCACTTCAGGAATCCGAGAAATATAGGTAAAATGGATGACGCCGACGCCGTCGGCGAGGTCGGCAACGCGAGATGCGGCGACATCATGAAGATGTATCTCAAAATAGAGGACGGAATAATAAAGGACGTCAAGTTCAACACCTTCGGCTGTGCCTCCGCCATTGCCACAAGCTCGATAGCCACCGAGATGATAAAGGGGCAGAAGATCGAGGACGCGCTGAAGCTCACCAACAAGGCGGTCGTTGAGGCGCTGGACGGACTTCCACCGGCAAAGATACACTGCTCCGTGCTCGCGGAGGAGGCGGTCAAGGCCGCCCTTGCCGACTATTACAAAAAGCAGGGTCTCCCGGTCGACCCGTCAATTTTCGGCTGCGTGGACTGTGAAAGCTGCGGCGGCTGCGGAGTTTGACAGATGATGGGTAAAGCCATGATAGCCATGAGCGGAGGAGTTGACAGCTCCGTTGCCGCTTATCTGATGCAGGAGCGCGGCTTTGAGATCATAGGCGTTACGATGCACCTTTTTGACAACGAGGATATCGGCATTACCGACAAGACCTGCTGTTCCCTCTCCGACACGGACGACGCGAGAAGCGTTGCAGCAAGGCTCGGCATACCGTTTTACGTCCTCAATTTTAAGGAGGATTTCCGCCGGAACGTAATCGACCGCTTTGTCTCGGCTTACGCCGAAGGCAAGACTCCGAATCCCTGCATCGACTGCAACAGATACCTCAAATTCGGCAAACTCATAACAAAAATGAGGGAGCTGGGTTTTGATTATGTGGTCACCGGCCACTATGCGAGGATAAGCTTTGACGAGGGCAGAGGCCGCTATATCCTGCGCAAGGCGAAGGACGCTCACAAGGATCAGAGCTACGTCCTGTATTCCCTGACTCAGGAACAGCTCAGCCACGTTCTTCTCCCTCTCGGCGAGCTCACCAAGCCCGAGGTCAGGGA
>JAFSXA010000129.1 GCA_017450135.1 Clostridia bacterium
CATATTATAACACAACTGTAAAAAAGTCAATGTTTTTCAGCTCAAACAGACAAAAAAACGGTGATCAGTGAGCATCCGGTGAGTCTTAGTCGCGGCGCCCGGCTGCAATTCATATGTTTCTTGACAATTGTTTTTTTGTACTGTATAATACCTTTCAAAATAAGTCAGGCAGGAGAGCGTTGGAAGTCATGTATAAATTTAAACGATTGTTTGTCTATATTCGTGTTTTGCTGGTAATGCTGATTGCAGAGATCGCGAGCCTGTTTGTGAAAAAAAGCGCCGCCTATAAGGATCTTTGGATAGTTTCCGAACGGGGTGTCGACGCGCGCGACAACGGCTATCATTTTTTTAAGTTCCTGTGCGCCGAGCATCCTGAGATCAACGCGGTATACGTCATATCCGGGCAATCGCCCGACAGGGAGAAGGTTGCTCCGCTCGGCAGGCTGATAGAATACGGGAGCTTCCGCCACTATCTCTGCTATATCCTTGCAAAGGTCAAGGTCAGCACGCATATCGACGGCTATTCACCGGATATTCTTTTCTTTCATAAATTCGGAAAACTGTTTCCCGATAAATCAAAGAAAATCTTTCTTCAGCACGGGATAATTAAGGATGATCTGAGATTCTGCCATGCGGATCAGACAAATATCGATATGTTTGTATGCTCCGCTGTTCCGGAGTATGAATATATTGACAAATTCTTCGGATATAAAAAAGGGGTGCTCAAGCTGACTGGTCTTTGCAGATTCGATAATTTGAAAAAGCAGGATCAGCCAACGCACAGATTGCTTTTCATGCCCACATGGCGCTCAACGCTGCGCACTTGCAACAGACGCTCGTTTCTTGACAGCGACTATTTTAAGAAATACAATGGGCTTTTAAACAGCAAAAAGCTGTCCGAGCTGCTGGAGCAATACGATTACGAGCTTGTATTTTATCCGCATTTTGAGGTTCACAGGTTTCTTGATTGCTTTTCCTGCAGCGACCCGAGGGTGCATATTGCCGATTTTAAAAATAACGATGTACAGGACCTTTTGATTAACAGCGATATTCTGATCACCGATTATTCCAGCGTATTCTTTGATTATGCATATATGCGCAAGCCGATGGTGTATTATCAGTATGACGAAGCCGCGTTCCGCGCGGAACAGTACGGGCAGGGCTATTTCGATTATAAAACCGACAGCTTCGGCGACGTTGTTGAAACGGAAGATGAATTGTTCGACAGCCTTCGCCGTATATTCAACAACGATCTTCAGCCTGACGAGGTTTATCTGAAAAAAATCAATTCCTTTTTCAAGTTTAACGATACAGAAAACTGCCGGCGTGTCTACGACGCCATCAGCAGCCTGTTGTAATGGCCGTTATTTCTTTTTGATCCTGCTCGTGAGCTTGTTCAGCCCGGAGAGCTTTAACGCAAACTCCACCGACGGCCGGAACTCCGGCAGGAAGGCGCTGCCCGCGGCGTAGACTGCGTTGGAGATGACAGTCGCCAATATGCCGTATACTATCAGCGCCGGGATGCCTTTGAGCGCGAGCTTTCCGCAAACGAAATAACAGATAGCTCCCGAAATCGCCGTGAGTATCCATGTCCACAGGAGCCTGAACATATATTTTGACTGCTTTTCATCATTGAAATAGTGCTTGAACAGTATCCTGGTTCCCCAGGTGCCTTCGATAAATACGATGCAGAATATGGTGGAAAACATTACGCCGCTGACTCCTATAAAGCGCACAAGCAAAATGTTGAGCCCGAGGTTGACGAAGGTTTCCACTATCGGGCGGTAGCGGTCCTGCCACCACAGCCCCGCAGCCTGACGGTATACATAGCACACGCGGCTGAAATGCGTTGAGAAAAAGTAGACGCAGAAAATAACCATGATAGAATCGCCGAACATCATCTTTTTGCCGACCCACAGCTCAATGAACGGCTGAAGACAGCCCACAAGGCAGACCGTCAGCCAAGAGGTGAGCCACATATACAGAAGCTGCAGCTTTTGAAAGTCGGCGTAATTCTTTTGCTTTGTTTCAACAACTATCGAGTTGCCTACCGAGGCCGTGACGCTGTTTGAAACCAGGATCATGATGCCGGATATGGCGTTGATGATATAATAGTAGCTGTTGTATTTTGCCAGCACCGTAAGTCCGAGGAACGCGGAGAGCACTATGCTGTCCAGCGAGTTGCGGAAAACGAAGCTCAATTTGTGCAGGAACATACCCGCGCACCGCTTTTTTATGTTGTCGATCTCGGATTTCGGAACGGTTCCCTCGCACTTGTACTGCGGATACATCTTGTTTGAAATTATGTACAGCGCAAGGTTTTTCAGTATCGTCGTCAGCGGCAGGACAAAAGAGTAGAAATAATAGCTGCGGAACAGGATGATCGCGACGATCTGGAGCACGGTCCCGCCTATTTTGAATATGGTGTAGATATTGTTGTTTATGGAATACCGCTGATCCGCCGTGAACAGTGAGGACCGGTATGCAAACAGCATATAGGACAGCACGGTGTTGGCTAAATTGATAAAGAACAGCACATACAGGTTGAGATCCGACGGGAGCTCCGTTTTAACTATCATCGGCAGGAACGGCGTTATCGCCAGTCCGAGCACCGTCATTATCAGAGCGATCCACCTGTATACGGTGCGGTAAAGCTTCAGCAGCGCGCATACGGCAGGCGTGTCATTCTCCGCGAGCGGCTTGTACATACTGTACACCATTGCCGCGCTGATGCCGAGCTCCGTCAGCGACAGTATCTGCAGTATTGAAACGAACAGGCTGTCAAGACCGAGATATATCTCACCGAGATACCTGATAAGTACGGTTCTCATGATGAAATTCGTCAGCATGATGACCAGCTTGTTGATGACGGACGTTATTATATTTCTCTTTGCGTGTTGAGTTCTTGTTGCCATAGATTCTCCCGATTCGTTTTATGTTTTACGCCCGGATCGACCGATACAATTCAAGCGTCTTATCAGTAATGTTGTCCCAGTCGTATTTTTCGATAAGCAGTTTTCTCTTCTGCTGTAACTCTTCGGCTGTGGAGCCTTCCTTGAAATCGCAGTCCTTGAGGTCTTCGTGCGTGAGGCAGTATTCCAGCGTTTCCTTCAGCGATCCGGCGTCCCCGTGGGCGAAGGAGCTGCCGTAACCGTCAAGACAGTCAGTGTTCTCGGGGATGTCGCTGACGATCACGCGCGCGTCGTAGCCGACTGCCTCAAGCAGGCTCATCGGCATACCCTCGAGGTCGCTCGGCAGAACGTAGACAAAGCAGTTGGAAAACAGCTCGGCGAGCGTTTTTCCGCTCACAAAATCGGTAAAGATAATGTTTTCACAATTCTTCGCCTGTTCCAGAACAGATTCGATATAGTCGGTCTTAGGCTCGATACTGCCGGCGATCACAAGCTTTTTATCCGTATCGAGCTCTTTATACGCCTTTATCAGATAATCAAGACCCTTTTCCGGGGTTATGCGCGCAAGGAACAGGATGTATCCGTCCTTCTCAAGCCCGAATCTGTCGCGAATTATCTCCGGCTCTTCCGGTGTTACGCGGTTGATGCCGTTGGGTATCAGCTCGGCGTCGCAGCCGTAGGTTTCCTTAAAATAGTTTTTCACATTCTGTGAAAGCACTATTACTTTATCTGCGTGCTTCGCCGCCATTTTTTCACCGAACAGTATGTATTTGGAGGCAAATCCGCCCCACTTGTTACGCTGCCAGTCCAGACCGTGGATGGTTGCCGCGACCTTTTTACCAAACAGCTTTGCGAGCGGTATCATGGCGCAGGGGCCTTCGGCGTGGTAATGTACAATGTCGTATTTTTTGAATATGCACCGCAGTGTGGCGAAGAGGGAATAGACCATCGCGTTTAACGAGGGGCTGCTGAAGGTGCGCACCTCAACGATTTTAACGCCGCTGTGTTCTTTCAGCTTGTCTTCTCCGCAGTTGCGGTTATAGACGGTGACTTTGTTCCCCTTGGCTGCCATCCTTTCGGACAACTCCTCAACGACGACCTCAACGCCGCCGCTTCTCGTAGGGATCCTTTTATGCCCGATCATTGCAATTTTCATAGAGTCAGCTCCAAACGGTTATTGCTCTGACAAAATACTCTTTGTCACATCTGAATATTATACTATAAGATTAAACAATTATCAACAAAAATCTGCACTGATTCAATTATTTTAGAGGTGATCTTAGTTCAAATGGAGGAGAAAATGAGAGCTCATATTTCAATCAGGCGCCCCGAAGAATGCTGCGGCTGCGGAGCTTGCGTCAATGCCTGCGCTCCCGGCGCAATCACAATGCAAGAGGATGAGGCGGGATTCATCTATCCCGCAGTGGACGAGGCTCTGTGCGTCAACTGCGGCAGGTGTGTTGACGTGTGCGTGTTTACCCAAAAGGAGGAAGGCGCAAACGGCGCTCCGCAGGTGTATGCCGCCGCCGTCAAAGACAAGTCCGTTTTGAAGGATTCGTCCTCGGGCGGTATCTTTACGGCTATTGCCGACGCAGTTCTGGACAAGGGCGGCGTTGTGTTCGGCGCCTCATGGACAGATGATCTCACCGTTGAGCATACCGGCGTCAGCGACCGGGATGGGCTTGCCGCTCTGCGCGGCTCAAAATATGTTCAGAGCTCTACCGGCGACACGTTCAGTCAGGTCAAGAAGCTGCTTAAGGACGGCAGATATGTCTGTTACAGCGGAACTCCGTGTCAAATCGCGGGGCTCAAGGCTTTTCTCGGCGCGGAATATGAGAACCTGCTGACGGTCGATCTTGTTTGTCACGGCGTGCCGAGCATGAAGATGCTCCGCGACGATCTTGACTTCGTCTCAAAAGGCAACGTTTCCGGCATAAGGGATATCCGTTTCCGAGACAAGCAGTACGGCTGGGGAACCAGGGGCTCTTTTTTGTGCGGAGATTCAAAGGTCAAGTACAACGCCGGTACGTCCGCCTACTATTTCTATTTTCTGAAGGGGGAGGTCTACCGCGAGAGCTGCTATCACTGCAGATTTCCCTCAGAGGGCAGGCAGGGAGATATCACTCTCGGCGATTACTGGGGAGTCCGCGAGGAGCTTATTTCCGAGATGGGCGGTGCTGATCCCGAGCTCGGTGTTTCGTGCGTGCTCGTCAATACCGAAAAGGGTAAACGGTGGTTTTCTGCCATCGGGAACAGTGTTTGTGTCGCCCGTACAGACAGAGCGAGCGTTGAAAAGCGGAACAAACAGCTAACTGCTCACAGCACTCCGCTGCCTGAGCACAGTGCACTGCTGAACGGTTATATCAAAACAGGGTATGCCGCTTTCAGAAAAGGATATAAGAAGCATATCAAGGATCATGTTATCAGGACGGCAAAGAATATGATACCCTCAAGAATCAAAAGAAAATTAAGTAATATTCTGTTTTAATATTGATTTTACAGGAAATAGTGATATAATCATCAGTTGGAAATTTTAAATAAGCATTTGAGGTTAGGGGATTATGATGTCTTATTTAGAATACGGAAAAATTGATGAGGATGCAGAAAAAAGACTTAATCAGCTTATCAATAATAAATCCTTCCGCTCGTATTGGCGAAAAAAACGAGCGTTCGATCTTGTCGTATGCTCCGTTCTGCTTGTTATCTGTGCCGTTCCCATGGCTCTGGTGGCGGCGGCGATATATATTGACGATCCGCACGGAAGCCCTTTTTACAAGCAGATCCGCATAGGACGCCACGGCAAAGAGTTTTATATGTATAAATTCCGCACCATGTACGTTGACGCCGACAAGCGACGCGAGGAGCTTATGGATCAGAATGAAATGGACGGCCCCGTATTCAAAATCAAGGATGATCCGCGCATCACGCGTCTGGGCAAGTACCTGCGCAAGCTTTCGGTCGATGAGCTGCCCCAGCTCTTCAACGTGCTCAGCGGAAGTATGAGCCTTGTCGGACCCCGACCGCCGCTGCCCGGTGAAGTTGAGGATTATACGGATTATCATAAGCTCAGGCTGATCGTTACTCCCGGCATCACCTGCGACTGGCAGATCGCCGACAACCGAAACGATATTCCTTTTGACAAGTGGGTCGAGATGGATCTTAATTACATCGAGAACCGCACTGCATGGGGAGATTTGAAGATCATTTTCAAAACGCCGTTTGCCATGCTGTCGGCAACAGGCAGATGATTTTTTGTGAGCAATGCTTCTCATGTTTGGTATGGCGAAGAGATTGAAAATCGTGCAAAACAAGTAAATAGTAAGGGAAATGGAAAGAGGTAACTAATGCAATGCATTCGATCAAAGCAAAAATCACAGTGATGACCGCCGCCTTTATGGTGATAGCCATGACCGTGGCGACGGTTTTCGGCATCTCCGCGATCCGGAGAATAGGGAGCCGCAGCGCAAATCAGATCCTGCTGCTTCTGTGTGAAACCGGAGAGAAAAACCTTGATCACTATTTTGAAAGCGTGGAGCAGTCTGTGGATATGGTCTCCGCATACGTCGAATCCGATCTGGATGGGGTTGATGACGCTCATCTTCAGGCGCATCTTGACAGGGTGAGTGAGATTTTTAACAAGCTGACGTATAAAACAAATGGTGTTCTTACATATTATTACCGTATTGACCCGACGGTTTCCGAAAACGTTAAGGGTTTCTGGTATGTCAATCTGAACGACGAGGGCTTTAAGCAGCATGAGGTGACGGATATTTCCAAATATGACACGTCGGATACGTCCGGCCTTGTATGGTTTACCGTTCCGAAATCGACGGGGACCTCCGTCTGGCTGCCGCCCTATATTACCGATAACCTGAACGTGCGCGTGATATCCTACAATGTTCCGGTCAGCTATAAAGGGAGATTTATCGGAGTTATCGGTATTGAGATCGATTACTCTACCATGGCGGATGAGGTCAATCATATAACGCTGTATGAAAACGGCTATGCATTCCTGAATGATGAAAAAGGAAATATTATATACCACCCGCATATTGATGTCACGGCCTTGAAAACTCAGCCGAAAGTGCCTGACGGTTTGCTCAGTGACCGGAAAAACATCCATTATAATTACGACGGTGTTGAAAAACAGGCGGTCTGGCTGCCGCTGAGCAACGGTATGCGTTTGAACGTCACCGTGCCGGTGAATGAAATAAATGCAGAATGGCAGAACTGGAGCATCGGTATTACCATCGCTTTTGTTGCCATGCTGGTCGTATTCATACTGATCCTTAGGCGCTTCGTCGGCCGGATCACAAAGCCGCTGCGCCAGCTTACGGCTGTTGCGGAGCAGGTTGACGCCGGCAATTATGACTGCAGGCTTGATTACGACGGCAGGGACGAGGTCGGCACGCTGACCCGTACCTTCAACCGCCTGACCGAGAATCTGAAAGCGTATATCAGAGATCTGAACGATCTTGCATATGCCGACGCGCTGACCTCGCTGCATAACAAGGGCGCATTTGATATATGCATTAAAAATATTCAGACTCAGATCGACAAACCGAACGGCACGCTTGAGTTTGCTGTTTGCATCTTCGATTGCAACGATCTGAAAAAGGTCAACGATAATAACGGACACGATAAAGGCGATATCTACCTGAAGGATGCGGCAAATACCATCTGCGAGGTATTTGAACACAGTCCCGTGTTCAGGATCGGCGGCGATGAGTTCGCGGCTCTGCTGCTCGAACGTGATTATCGGGACAGAGACGAGCTGCTGAAGCTGTTCGACGAGAGGTGCCGTGAAAAACGAAAGAGTGAAACGGACGCATGGGAGCGCGTGGACGTTGCCCGCGGTATTGCAGTCTATAATCCCAATGAGGACGGCTCCGTCGATGATGTTGTGCGCCGTGCCGATAAGAATATGTACGAATACAAATGGAGTATCAAAGAGAAACGTTTGAAATCGCAGGAGGATAATTAAGGCAATGCCGCATAATTCGCGGCGCACGCCTTGCTTGATTCTCCCCCGCCATCTTACACAATTTTTCTTTGAAAGGCTTCAGCCTTCCTGCATAAAAATTGTATAATCTGACGAAAAATTCTACCGCGCAATCCGCACACCTGAATTATGCGGTATTGCCTTAAAACCGACGAAACAATTTCAGAGCCGGACGACAATTCCGGCTCTGATTTTTCTGTATTCTGTTTCTTTTGTCCTTCGTTATATTTGGCAGTTCCGCTGTACAGTTGGGTTATTGATGATCGTTCGTTGCGCCCAGAATCGTTCTCTCAATGACGTTGTCCTGGAGGCCTTCCTCAAGCTCAACGAAATAATCGCTGTAACCGCCGACGCGAACGATCAGGTCGCGATGGTTCTCGGGGTGCTCCTTTGCGTCAAGGAGCTCCTCCGGGGAAACGACCGTTATTGTGTATTGCTGTCCGCCGCCTGCAAAGTATGCTTTTGCCAGAGCAATAAAAGAAGCCTTGCCTTTTTCACCTTCAAACATCTTTTTTTCAAATTTATTCTGGAATACAAAACCGCTGCAGGCTTCGGTCTGATCGTACCGCAGAGCGGATCTGATTAGCGCCGTGGGCCCGTTCGCGTCACGGCCGGGGGTAGCGGCAATGCTGTCCGCTATCAGGGGCTCTCCCTTTCTCTTTCCGTTGGGGAGCGCCGCAGTCCGGCGGCCGTATCCGGCGGCGCGGTCAAACGGACTGCATCCTCCGGTGAATATTCCGCCTCTGTATGTATTGTTACGCTTGAGCACGGTCAAAAATCGGTTGAGCGCCCGAGCTGTTATCCGGTCGACCTCTTCAATATCGTTACCGAACTTTTCACAGCCTTTGAAATCATGCAAGAGCTGCTCCGAGCCCTCAAAGTCTGAATCCAGTGCGTCGATAAGCTCAGACATGGTATATTTTCGGCTATCGTAAATCAGCTTTTTTACAGCGTAAAGACTGTCGCCGGTATCGGCAATTCCCTCTGCCAGAATCTGCCCGTGGTTGTAGAGCGGACCGCCGTTGCGATAGTCGCGTCCTTTTTCAAGGCAGCCTTCGATCAGGCAGGAGCGCAGGGGATGCGGCTCATACACACCGCGTAGGTGCTGCCATACGTTCGCGCTGCTGCAGGCGTTGTAGGTCACATATTCGAGCTGATCCATGAAGGCGCGTTCAAAGCTTTCGTAGGTCGTGAACGTCAGCGGATCGCCGGTTTCTATGGAGACCCGTTCTCCGGTCATGGCGTCCGCTCCGTTGTGCAGAGCGAATTCAAGACACTTTGTAAAAACCACCTCGCCGTCCTCAAGTCCCATATGGCTCTTGCCGAGTATGTCTATCTGGTTGCAGCCGTTCATGCAGTAATCATGGCTGTCCCCGGGCGGGATCCCGATTTTTTCGAGAGCGGCGCAGACCACGTCGTCGTTGTATAGGGCCGGCAGTCCCGTTCCGACGGCAAGCGTATCGGCTATAGCTTCCCACAGCTTTTCGGGCGTGTTGCCGTGCACCCGGCAGGTCAGGTTCGGGGTGTTGTACTTTTTCTTTCGCACCATGGCGAGAATGTCGTAAGAGAGGTCGTTCGTTTCGTCGTTCCCGTATTCATCGCTGCCCGATATGCAAAGGTTCAATATAAACTACAGTTAACCTCCGATACGGCGTTCATTTAACACCGTATCGGAGGTTTAAAAAAAATCGTTTGGTTTGATTGTCTGAATTCTTAAGTATCAGCTTCATTCGCCGAGGACAGGTTCACCGTATTTAAAAAGAATTGAATTTATTTCAAAAATATCGTATATCCCGTGGTTGACGCAGTATGTGATTATGAGGTCGAATTTGCTGCTCGGGGAGAAGGCTATCTCTGCCCTCGAGAGCAGATCGAGCATAGTCGGCATATCCAGCCTCAGTGCGATAGCGAAGGCGACTGCCGTCCTTTTCTTCGGCTTGTAATCTGCCTTGCAGCGGATGCGTGAGAAAAGCTTTCTGTCAATGTTTGCCTTTTTATAGACGGTCACGTCATCCATACCGCTCTCGTCAATCAGCTCAAACAGTCTCTGTTGGAAGGATTCTCCCGCGTCATTGAGGATCTGATCAAGGCTTTTGCTCTCAGGAGCAGGCGTGTAAGCGGAGGAAAGCTCAGAAGCCTCAGCCACATCAAGAGTCTGCATCTGAAGCTGCTGTTCGGCTCTGCGTTGAAATCCTCCGGCGGCCCGTTCAACGGGCTTAAAGCTGCAAAGAGGCGGATGAAGGTTGACTTCAATGTACTTGTCAATATCAGCGGCGAGCCTGCTTGAAAGCTCAAAATCCTTCCGGTCATAAACCACAAGTATCACGTTGATGTCGTGCGACTGCAGAAATGTGCTGACGGCGTTAAGTGCGATCGAGAGTGCTTCCTCTTTTGGATAGCCGAATATACCCGTTGAGATCAACGGAAAAGCTATGCTCTGTGCGGACAGCTTTACGGCGAGAGACAGCGAGTTTACATAGCAGGAGTTCAGAGCCTGTGCTTCGCCGCAGCTGCCGCCGTTCCAGACGGGTCCGACCGTGTGGATGATGTATTCAGCCGATAAGCCGAAGGCCGGAGTCGCCGCCGCTTCGCCGGTTTTGATGACACCTATCTTTTTGCGCTCTGCCAGGAGAGCCTCAGCGCCGGCAGCATCATATATCGCCCTGTCTGTACCGCCGCCTATCCTCGGCGCCGGATTGGCAGAGTTGACTATGACGTCCGCCGTTACCTTTGCTATATCGTTTTGGATAATCTGAAACGGCATTGAATATCACCGCCTTGTAGTTAGTGATTGATAATGAATTGTAACCGTTGCCCGGAAGCATTGTTATTCCTTTGATAATTGCTTCTTATCTTCGGATTTTTCAGCCTTAGAGCCTTTGTCGTTGATTTTTTCAATGCGTCTGTCGATGCGCGGAGATATGACCTCATGATAGAAGATCACAAAGATCGCCGCCACCGGTATGGCGAGCAGAACGCCAAGCATTCCTGCGACCTTTCCGCCCAGAATGATGAGAACCAGGGTCCAGACTGCGGGAATACCGAGCGAGCCCTTGAAGAGACGGGGCTTGATGACCATACCGTCGATAAACTGCAATATACAGCAGAATATGAAAAACCAAAGCGCGTTGATGGGCTTGTCCAGAACCAGAAAGAAAATACCGATCGCACTGCCTATCATGGGGCCGACTGTCGGTATGATATTGAAAAGTCCGCACACTACGGCAATTAGTCCTGCATATGGCATACGCATGATGAGCGCGAAGATCAGCACGCTGATACCGATGATAAGAGCGTCAAGCAGGGTGCAGCCGACATAACGCAAAAAGACGTTGTTGAAGCTGCGCCAGAGCGCGTTGTTGCGTTCCAGCTGCTCTTTTTTGAATAACATGGCGCGTATTCTGCCGATAAGCCTGACAAGACTTTTTTCAGCTACAAGGAAGCAGATTCCGAAAAGGATGCCTATGAGGAAATTCGTTACGCTGCTGCCCACGCTGCCAAGGGTAGAAAGAATGGTTTTGGAGTTGTTTTTTAACAGAGCCACCAACTCTGCCATGGCGTTGTCAATTGTTGCTGACAGATTAGAGAGATCTACGTTGATGTTGTGATCTGCCGCAAAGACAGAAAACTTCCGAATAAGCTCCTGTGCCTTTAATGAATAATCGTCCCAGTTGGAGCTAAGCTTGCTGACGCTTTTAGCCAGCGAGGGGATCAGCGCGACCAGAAGGATCGCTACTATCAGCAACAGGCACAGTACCGTCATGATTACTGCCAGATTGTGCGCCGCGCCCGGCTTTTTCATTTTTTTGAAGACATTGAACTCAAAGAAGTCCGAGACGGGATTCATCAGATAAGCAACTATCACACCGGTGATCACCGGCGAGAGCAGCTTTATAAGGGAAGATAACCACCCGAAAATAGATGTAAGATGGCTGAGAAGGAAAAACAGAACCACTGCGCTACAGGCCGCAAATGTATACGCTGCCCATGGCTGAACCAATTTTTCTTTGAACTGTTTCATTTCAATCGCCTCCGGTCGGTATTATACTATGTATAACAGGGAAAAGTCAATGCAGCTTCCATATGTTGACAAATTCCGGCTCGTATTATATAATGTCATATAATACAAAACAAAGGAGAAATTGTATGAAATCGATTGTAAAAAATATGACAAACTATATGCTTCTGTTCTCGGTACTTGCTGTTTTTCTCGGCATAGTGCTGATAGCATGGCCGGGGATGTCCCTTCTCATTTTCGGTTACATTGTAGCCGCGTATCTGGTCGTTCAGGGTGTTGCGCTCATCATTCTTGATATCAAATCGTGGAGTATGTATGTCCCGTTCCACGGAATGCTTCAGGGTATACTCAATGTGATACTCGGTGTTCTGATTGCAAAGAGTCCGGGCAGCATCGCCGTGTACATCGGAATTGTAGTCGGCATCTGGATCATCGTTTCCGGCATTGAGGATATACGCCTCGCATTTTCGATGCGCCGGACAGGTGCGCCCTGGATCCTGATGTTGATTATAAGTATTATTGATATCATCATCGGCGGCACGATTATCTATTCGCCCATACTCTCATCTCTGTCAATCACGATTGTCGTCGGTATCGTAATGATCGTTCATTCCATCATCAACATAGTCTGCACAATCGTTATCAAGAAGAACGCAAAAGAAATTGAAAACATGATCGTCGAAAAGTCAGCCGTTATCAATGCGGAACAGGATGCCGGTAATGATACCGAAGCTTGACGGACGCCTGCTTCAGGCGCAAAACGTAAACAGCAAACGATAAAACTTAACAGCATCAGCTCATGAAATGCTGCGCAGTCTTCCCGGTTATCAAGATTCGGGTAAGACTGCGTTTTTTCGTCCCGTATACAACAGGGGAGAGGCAAGCCGGGCAATTGTAAGTATCATTACCTGAGTCAGACTACGTTAAAATCGTTAAAAATAATTCATCAGACAAAGGTTAATTTATGTTATTTTCATAAATATACAAAATCCGCGAAATTTTTTTGAAATACGCGTGAAAATGCTGTGATTATATTGTATAATAAACTGAAATTACGTTCGGATTCGGATAATTATACATGGTATTTGTGGAAAATCAAATTTGTGTTGAATTATTATACAACGGAAAAAGGTGACGTCCATGCAGGAAGAGAAAAAAACACAGGGACTGAATATCGACAAAAAAACTCTGTTCGGAATAGCGGCCCTGCTGTTTGTAATTATGATAGCCGTCGGCGTGCTAACTCAGGTCGTGCCGCGCGGCAGCTTTGAGCTGGATGAAAACGGCTCCGTTATAGCCGGTACTTATACTCAAATCGAGGATTATAAGATGCCGGTATGGAAGATAATAGCTTCTCCGGTTCTCGCTTTCACGTCGAGCAACGCTGTGACGGGTCTTGCGATAATTGCGATAATCATGCTCGTCGGCGGCACTTTTCTGATACTCGACAAGATAGGCGTGCTCAAATATATCATGGCGTCCATCGTCGACCGCTTCCGCGACAGGCGGTTTTTGCTCATAGCCGTTATGACCTTCGCCGGTATGTTCCTGAGCTCGACCGCCGGTATCCTGGAGGAGAGCCTGACCCTTGTGCCCGTGGCGGTGGCAGTTTCTCTGGCTATGGGCTGGGACTCCCTGACCGGTATAGGCATGAGCTTTGTGGCGGTGGCGTTCGGCTTCACTGCGGCGACCTTCAACCCCTTCAACGTTATCATCACGCAGCGGCTTGCAGGTCTGCCGGTGTTCTCCGGAATGTGGATGCGACTGCTCATCTTCGCGGCCGTCTATATCTCGCTGACGTCTTTTCTGATACTCTACGCCAAAAAGATAGAGAAGCACCCCGAAAAGTCGCTTGCTTATCACACGGATAAGAAGATACGTGACCGCTATCCGATAGATGAATGCCGCAAGGCGCTTGAGGATCCGAAGACTTCAAGGGCGACTAAGGTCTTTGTGATCTCGCTGCTGTTCGTGCTCGCCGGTACGATCGCCTCCTTCATCTGCAGTATGGTCGGGGTGCGCACGGAAAACGAGCTGCTTTTAAACCTCGGCAGCTACCTGTCGCTGGGGTGCATGGCGCTGTTCTTCCCAATAGGCGGGCTTGCGGCGGGGCACGTCTCCGGCCTGCGCGGGAAAAAGCTTTTTCTTGCCTTCTTGGAGGGGATAAAGACCATTCTGCCCGTGCTGCCGTTAATAATCTTCATACTTGCGATAACATATATTCTGGACGAAGGCATGATAATGCACACTATCCTTTACCACTTGAGCAATGCCATGAACGGCATCCCTCCGGGAGGAGTTATCCTGCTGATGTTCGTATTTATCGCGGTGCTGGAGTTCTTTATCAGCAGCGGAACCGCAAAGGCTTTTCTGGTGATACCTCTGATGTCCATGCTCTGCGACCTGCTCGGCGTTACGCGGCAGTCGATAGTCATAACCTTCTGCATGGCGGACGGCTTTACCAATCTGCTCTATCCCACAAGCGGATTGATGATAATTGCGATAGGGATGGTCGGCGTCTCGTACAAGAGCTGGGTCAAATGGCTCTCAAAGATCATCGTGATAGAGGGAGCGATCGCGGTATTCTTCATGCTGCTGAGCGTTGCGATACACTATAGTTGACGCTCTGCGCCCTTTGATATTCGCATAGTTGACATAGAAAAATCAGCGTCCGTTTCGTCGGGCGCTGATTTTTAAATGCGCTGTTCAAAACCACGCAGAGCGATCGCGCGGATCTGAATAACGAACTGTGGTGGAGATGGCGGTAATCGAAACCGCGTCCGAAAACCGATCCTCACAACTTTCTACGAACATAGTTTATCTATTGAGCTTCCCCGCCGCGGGCGCCGATAAACAGGCTCTCCCGGCGGGTAGTCCTTTGCTCCGTGACGCGCTGCAGGACCCTCACGCGTTCACGTTCACCGCTGAATGACACCCTTATCCGGCCCGCGGTACTGCCGGTAAGGATGGGCCGCTTAAATTAAGCAGCCATTAATCTTGTATTGTTGTCGTTTATTTTAATAAACTACGGCTTTTATAGTGGTTCCGCGCCACTGTTCGCTTATCGTGACTCTCGATCCCCGTCGAAATCCTTTCATCCCCAAACTAATATATTTTAGGAAAGTGCGGTTCTCAGCCGTTTCTCTCCTTCATTGCTCTTTCAATGTTTCGTGCCGCGTCCTTGCTTGCGGCGGCGGCACGCTTGTCATAGAGCTTTTTGCCCTTGCAAAGGCCTACGTTG
The DNA here is from genome assembly GCA_017450135.1 of Clostridia bacterium. Lineage (GTDB taxonomy): Bacteria > Bacillota > Clostridia > Oscillospirales > Acutalibacteraceae > CAG-488. The sequence continues at coordinate 15,174 of JAFSXA010000129.1, forward strand.
ACCTTCGCCCTTCCGTTCTTGAAATAGACCGAGAGGGGAATCAGCGCGAGCCCTTCCTGCTTGACAGTGCCGTACAGACGGTTTATCTCGCTTTTGTGCATCAGCAGCTTCCTGACCCTCATCGGATCGCGGTTGAAAATATTGCCGTGATCGTAGGGACTGATATGCATACCGTTGACGAAGATCTCTCCGCCGTCGATGCTGCACCAGGAGTCCTTGAGGTTTATTTTGCCCTGACGTATTGATTTGATCTCTGTGCCGAAAAGCTCGATCCCGGCTTCATATTCCTCCAGCACAAAATAATCGTGAGTGGCTTTTTTGTTTTGGGCTACGGGCTTGATTTCGTTCTTATCCATAACTCAAACTCCCCGGATCAGCGGCCGACCTTGCCGCCGCCGCGTCCATAGCGGCTTTTACCGCCGATCCTGCCGGGTCTTGACGAGCCTCTGGCCGGGGAATAGGGAGAGAAGCACCTTTCGTCGGAAGCCCTTTTTGCAAGCTTCTTTTTATAGTCCTTTGCGCCCATGCCGGTGCCTTTTTTGACGACGGCCTTTTTCTTTTTTGCCGTTTCCTCATGGAGCTCGGGATTGTATTTATAGAATATCATGCTGCCGCCGATTACCTGAACCACCTGTGAATCCGTTGCGGCTGCTATTTTCTCCGCGATCTCCTTCGGCTTTTCCGGTGCGGAATCAAGGAGCACCTTTATCTTTATCAGCTCATGGGTGTCGAATACCTCGTCGGTCTGAGCGATAACGGCGTCGGTGACTCCGCCCTTGCCCACCTGGAAAAGAGGCTTGAGCCTGTTGGCCTGACCCTTGAGCTCGGCACGTCTTTTGCTTGTCATTGTTTCTTCCATATTATCTGCCTTTCGGTTGTTTATAATAAGTTTTTAAGCTCCTCCGCCAGCTTCCGGAGGGCTTTTCCCCGGTGGCTCAGACCGTCTTTCTCGTCAGGTGACAGCTCGCCGAAGTTTTTGTCGCCGCATCTGAATACAGGATCGTATCCGAAGCCGCTGTTTCCGTGCCTCTCGCGCAGGATAACTCCCTCGCACTCACCGCGCACCGTGATTTTTCTGCCGTTCGGAAATACGCAGCATACCGCGCAGACAAACCGGGCTGTTCTCTCCTCATCGGGGACGTCTGTAAGCTCGGTTAGGAGCTTGTCGATGTTGCTCTCGTCGTCGCCGTGGATACCCGAATACCGGGCAGAGTATACACCGGGCGCGCCGCCGAGGGCGTCTACGCACAGACCCGAATCGTCGGCGATGCAGGCGAGCCCGCTCACCTTGCAGCCGGAATCAGCCTTTAAAAATGCATTTTCCTCAAAGGTGCTGCCTGTTTCCTCGACATCGGGCAGGGTGATGCCGACGTTAGCGTCGATAACCGCCTCTATGCCGAGCGGAGCAAGTATCCTTTTGAGCTCTGTAAGCTTCTTGCGGTTGTGGGTAGCTATGATGATCTTCATTCTTTGTTCTCTCCGCCGTTTCCGGCAGCTTCCCCGGAATTATCATCTTCGGACATGAACATATTGGCCTCGTCGTGCTTTACCTCCGCGTCAAAGAGTCCCTTGGCAAAGGCGTCCGGGTCAAACGGCTGCAGATCGTCGATCTGTTCGCCGACTCCGACGAATTTGACCGGGACCTGAAGATCGTTCTTTATCGCCAGCACGACTCCACCCTTGGCGGTGCCGTCCAGCTTGGTGAGCACTATGCCGGTGATCTCACAGACGTTCTTGAAATCCCTCGCCTGATTCACGGCGTTCTGTCCCGTCGTAGCGTCGAGCACAAGCAGGCTCTCACGGTCATTATAGGGCAGTTCTCTGTCTATTATACGGTATATTTTCGCAAGCTCGTCCATCAGGTTCTTTTTATTGTGGAGCCTGCCGGCGGTGTCGCAGATGATTATATCGGCGTTTCTCGCAAGACCCGCCTGGATGGTATCATATACGACTGCGGCGGGATCCGCTCCCTCGCTGTGCTTTACGATGTCAACTCCGGCCCTGTCCGCCCAGATCTCAAGCTGCTCTATCGCCGCGGCTCTGAACGTGTCGGCAGCGCCGAGGATGACCTTTTTGCCCTGTGACTTGTACATTGCCGCCATTTTGCCGATGGTTGTGGTCTTGCCGACTCCGTTTACACCTATGACAAGGATCACGGAGGGGATGGTTATCAGTCCCATGTCCTCGCCGCCCTGAAGCATCTCCGAGACGATCTCCCTGATGGCGCCCTTGACCTGGTATGACTTTTTTAGATGCTTTTTGGACACATATTCCCTGAGCCTTGTGCAGATCTCAGCCGAGGTGTTCATGCCCACGTCGCCCATTATGAGTATCTCCTCAAGGTCGTCGTAGAGCTGGTCTGTGATATCCTCATTATCTTCGATCGCGGCGTCGATAGCGCCCGATATACTTTCACGCGTTTTTTTCAGCCCGAGGCTGAATTTTTTAAAAATTCCGAATGCCATATCTTTCTCCGTTTAATAATAGTTTATCTGCCGCCGCGTATGTTTTTCATAATACTCTCAACGGTGCTTCTGACCTTGCTGTCGCTCTCGTAAAGCTTAGAGAATTTATCGAGACTGTATACTACCGTCGAATGGTCGCGGTTGAACTCTCTGCCGATGAGCTTGGTGGAAAGGCCGGTCATCTCGCGGGCTATGTACATCGCCATCTGACGCATCCTTGTGATCTTGGCGTTCTGCTTTGGAGAGTAGATCTCCTGCGGGTCCGCTCCGTACGTCCGCGCGACCTCGGCGACTATCCGGCTGACGGTCACGGGCGAGGCGCTGCTGTCCACTATGATATCCTTGATGGCTGTCTGCGCAGTGGTTATGTTGACCGGGAGTCCCTGCATAGTAACAAAGGCCTGCATCTTTTTGACCGCGCCCTCGAGCTGACGGATATTGTTCTTCAGCTTTTCGGCTATGTACTGGATGATATCGTCCGGTATATCAAAGTCGAGCGTTTCCGCCTTCCTCTTTATTATTGCCATTCTTGTCTCAAGATCGGGCGGCTGGATGTCGGCTATAAGGCCCCATTCAAAACGGTTGCGCAGCCTGTCCTCGAGAGTGGCTATCTCCCTGGGAGGAAGATCCGAGGTCAGAACTATCTGATTGCCCGACTGATAGAGGGCGTTGAAGGTGTGGAAGAATTCCTCCTGCGTGGAGGTCTTGCCGGAGATGAACTGGACGTCGTCGACGAGCAGGACGTTTGCGTTGCGGTATTTTGCGTGGAACTCGTCCGTGCTCTTCTGAGCGATATATTTAACAAGCTCGTTTGTAAAATCCTCGCCGCGCGTGTATACTATATTCATATTCGGGTTGTTCTTTTTTATCTCATGGCAGATCGCGTTGAGCAGATGGGTTTTGCCTAGACCCGAGTTGCCGTAGATGAACAGGGGATTGTACTTTCCGCCGGGGTCGTTTGCCACCGCGCTCGCCGCAGCGTAAGCAAATTTGTTGGACGGGCCGACAACGAAGGATTCGAAGGTGCCCTCCTCGTTTGGCAGTATCTCAGTCTTGTCCGGGGGCTTCTGACCCGATTCCACGTCTGTCAGGATGATTTTTATATCGAATCCGAGGACGTTGCGGAAGGAGGACTCAAGCTTATCCATAAAGCGGTTTTCCACGATTTTTTTCTTGAAATCGGACAGGGCGATCACAGCCTTGTCGTCGCTGAAGCTCACAAGCTCCATATCCTTGAACCATACGTTGTATATAGATTCGGAAACCTGGTTTTTACACTCTTCCTTTATCATTTCCCATAGCTCGGCAAAGGAATCCATTTTTCACATCTCCAGTCCACAATTATTCATACTGAAAAATTATAACATATCCGATCGATTAATTCAATGAAAAAATTACCGAATATATATGCGGCGTTAATGATTTTTTTCCGAATAATTCACAATATACTGAAAAATAATCATTGACACCATAACGATGTTGTTATATAATACTATTCTGCAAGTGCTGTTTAAGCAATCGGCTTTATATGGTACTGATCCGGCTTTGCCGGCAACAAATACAAGTTGAAACGGAGGTAAAATGATGAAAAGAACGTATCAGCCCAAGAAGCGCCACAGGAAAATGGAGCACGGCTTCCGCAAGAGAATGGCGGACAGAAACGGTCGCAAGGTTCTTGCCCGCAGAAGAGCTAAGGGCAGAAAGCAGCTCTCTTACTGAGTTTTTTCCAATGTTGAACGGATTTGATTGTTTTGCCCAAAATTACGGTTTTAAAGCGGAATAGCGATTTTCGCCGCGCTTACGGCAGAGGAAAATCTTTTTCGGATCCTGCGTTGGTTACTTATGTTTTAAATAATAACCGCGCGGGAATTTGTCGTGTAGGCATAACTGCGAGCAAAAAGATCGGCAATTCGGTCGAGCGCAACCGCTGCCGCAGGATCATCAAGGCGGCATACGTATCGCTTGCGCCTTCGGTCAAAGGGCGGTATGACCTTGTTTTTGTAGCGAGGTCTAAAACAAAATATCTGAAAAGCACGGATATCGAGCGTATAATGTACCGTCATCTTATAAAAGCGGGTGTCGTAGAAGAATGAAAAGGCTTCTTATCAGGATCATCAGGTTCTACCAGCGTCACATATCGCCGCATTTGCCGCCCATGTGCCGGTACTATCCTACCTGCTCGCATTACGCTCTGGAGGCTATCGAGGTTCACGGCGCACTCAAGGGCTCTCTGCTCGCTCTGGGCAGGCTGCTCAGATGCAATCAACTGTTCAGAGGAGGTTATGACCCTGTTCCTCCAAAAAAAGAAAAACGCGGTCGCTAAGTTCAAAGGAGTTTGTAAATGTATAATTTTCTCTATAAGTACATCAGCCCGATATTCGGGTATATCATGCTCTTTTTCTATGGAATCGTAAACGGGTTCAACGGCAGCTACGGTATAGCGATCATATTGTTCACTATTTTTGCAAGGCTCGTCATGCTCCCGTCGACGCTTACTCAGCAGAAGGGAATGGCCAAGCAGCAGAGGCTTGCTCCTAAGCTCAGACGTATCCAGGAGAGGTATGCGGGCGATCAGAAGAAGATCCAGGAGGAAACTCAGAATCTTTATGCCAGAGAGGGCTATAATCCCATGTCCGCCGGCTGCGTGCCGCTGCTCATACAGATGCCGTTTATTATCGGTCTGTTCGGCGTGCTTTACAATCCGCTGAGATACGCCATCGGACTTGACGGAGCCACTTCTGAGGCTTTTGTAAAAATATTCTCACAGATGGTTACGGACAACATTGTTTCCGTATCGTCCAAGGTCGACAGATACTATCCTCTCTATATCATCCAGCATTTCGATAAGGTGGTTTCTTATATCGGCTCCAAGGGCATTACCACGGTTTCCTCCGAAGCGATAAGCAAGGTTCAGGCCTTTGTTGACGCGGACAGGTTCTCCTTCCTCGGCCTTGAGCTCGGCGTTACACCGAAATTCAAGGAATTCAACAAGTACTGGATCGTCCCCATTGTTTCGGGTCTTACGTCGCTGCTGACCTCTGTGATCACTCAGCAGCAGCAGAAAAAGACCAATCCCGCCGCTTCCAAGGCGCCGGGCTCGGGCTGTATGATGTTTATGATGCCGCTGATGTCCTTGTATTTTACCTTCCTGTTCCCGACAGGTATAGGTATTTACTGGATCACTTCAAACATATTTGCGGCTTTGCAGTCTGTTCTTATGAAAAAACTGATATCTCCTCAGAAGAGTATTGCCAAGCTTATGATAAAAGAGACGGTCGAGCGCCGCTCGAGAGAAAACAGTGTTAAACGTATAGCGGAAAAATAATTATTATTTTGAAAACATACACAGTTGTGTTTAATATTTATAGGTGGTGAAACCATTGATTAAGGAAGCATTCGGAACAGGCGCCACAACTCAGGCGGCCGTGGATGCCGCCAAGGCAGAGCTCAACGCTCCGTGGGACGCCGACGTACAGGTCGAGATCCTTGAGGCTCCCAAGAAAAAGACGTTCGGTCTTTTCGGAGGTTCGCCGGCAAAGGCGAGAGCTTATTATGAGGTGCCGGACGAGGTCAAAACTATTCCGGACAAGCAGATCAGCACAGGTAATAAGGAAAACAAAAAGAAATCGGAGTTTACTTTCAAGAAAAAGCAGGCTCCTGCAGAGGACAAGACCGCTGATGAGGATAAAAAATCCGCTCAGCGCCGGGCTCCGGTAACGCCGGTCGGTGAGAAGACCGAGGCCTCAGAAAAGGCTGCGGCTTATCTCAGCTCTGTTATTGAGAGCATGGGAGTTTCCGATTATGAGATCAATTCCGCGGAGAACAGCGAGGGCATAGAGATAGGCCTTACCTGCGAAAAGGATTACGGCTATATCATAGGCCGCCGCGGAGAGACTCTCGACGCGCTGCAGTACCTTACACGTCTTGTCGTAAACAAGGGCAAGGATTCATACAAGCGTGTTTCGATCAACGCAGGCAACTACAGGGAAAAGCGCGAGGATACTCTGCGTGAGCTGGCAAAAAAATCCGCTGCAAAGGTCAAAAAGTACGGCAGGAACGTCTGCCTTGATCCCATGAACCCTTACGAGAGAAGGATCATCCATACAACAGTTCAGGAGATAGAGGGCGTGAATTCTCATTCCATCGGTTCGGAGAGCGACAAAAGAGTGGTTATCTCCCTTGCCGACGGATACAAGGCTTCCAATCCCGGCTACGGCAGAGGCCGCAGAAACGACTCGAGGGGTCGCAGAGGTTATTCATCGGTCAATACCGAGCCTCCGGCTGACAGAGCGCCGATATCGGACGCCGCCAGCGCAAGCCTTTACGGCAGGATAGAGACAGGGAACAAAGAGGAATAATCACAGTTAAAGCGGACAATATTTCATCGGAACATTGTTCGCTTTATGTCTTTAGATACCGTTTATCGGTGATTTGATATTTACTCCGGATCAGCAGTCCGGCAGGGAGTTGATCAAGTGGAAAACGAAAGACGACATGACAATATAGACGACATAGAGGAGCTCAGTAAAAAGTATTCTCATTATCTGGATCCCGACTCCGTGGAAGATACCTCCACCGTTGAGACCGGAGGGGAGGATTCTGCCTCAGAGACTCCGGTTGAGGCCGGGGCGGACGGTGAGACGGATAACAAGGATGAGTTTCAGGATATTTATTCGAATTCAGACGGCAAGTCCGCCAAAAACGGTGACGGTAAAAACTTTTTCACCAGGAACAAGGGGCGCAACATCAAGATCATCGCCCTGTGTCTCGTCATCGCTCTGCTCCTGACCGGAGCCGGCTTCCTCATCTATCTTGTATTGGCAACCAGGAGCGACGGATATAACGCCAGCGGTATCGATTACGGTAAGATCAACGAGGATGATTATCTGGATGATACCGACGTCAATTTTAACGCAATGGGCGACGTCAATGCCGATTCCCTCAATGATTTCCTCTATAAATGGGCGAATAACGGCGGAGAGAAGATGTACAGTAAAAACGTCATAAACGTCCTGCTCTGCGGCGTCGACAGCAAATCCGGCAACGCGAGCGACGGACGTTCGGATTCGATGATCCTCATTTCCGTCAACAAAAAAACCGAGACTATTACCATGGTATCCCTTCTCAGGGACAGTTGGACTTATATCAAGGCCCCCAAGGAGGACGGCACTACCTACGACTATTATTTCAAGATGAATGCCGCATACAGCCTCGGCGGCCCTAAAACCCTGCTTGAAACGGTAGAGAACAACTTCAAAATAAAGATAGACAATTTCATAGCCGTTGACTTCGTATCCTTCCCCAAGCTCATAGACGCTTTGGGCGGTGTTACGGTCGAAGTTCAGGACTATGAGGCCAATTACATCCGCCGTACTTCGAGCCAGACGAATTTCCCGAAGGGTGTTGCCACCCTCAACGGAAAGCAGGCGCTCATCTACAGCCGTATCAGGCATTCCGATTCCGACAGCGACGTCAGCAGAACAAGGCGTCAGCGTACGGTTATCAAGGCTCTGATAGAGGCTGCAAAGAACGCTACGAACGGCCAGCTTGTCAACGCCTTCCGTCAGGTCTCCGGATATATGCGCACCGGCTTCACTCAGTCTGAAGTGCTCAAGCTCATTGCTCAGGCCTATTCGCACAAGTGGATGGAATTCGAGATGAAGGAGTTTATGCTTCCGAACGAGGACTATGTTGACAGGCTCTCGACCTACGTCGGATCTCAGAGCGCCTGGGTGGTCGATTATGCTCTGTGCGCACAGAAGCTTCAGAACGCGATCTACGGAAAGACCAATATAATCCTTGACGCTGACAGGCGCAGTGCGCTGGATCTTGTTACGAATAAGAGGACGACAGGTTATTACAGCGATTCCGGGAATTCAGGCGGCTCCGGCAGCTCAGGCAGCTCGGGAAGCTCGTCCTACAGCTACTCCGGCGGCTCGAGAAGCGGTAGCACAGGCAGCAGCAGTGATTACGTTAAGCCCACTGCCCGTTATTACGGAAACGATGATTCGGATGACGTGGATGATTCGGATTCAGGCGCTACGTCGCACAGCAGCTCAGGCGGCGACTCAGGCTCCTCCGGTGAAGCTGAGATTACCGCAGCGAACAGCTCTGATTCCGAAGATGGGGAATAAGCTCAACTGATTAATCAATAATGTTAGGAAAGTGTTTATATGCCTGAATATTTAAATGTATATGTTGAAAACGAAAGATATGACGACAATCCTTTTATAGACCGCAAGCCCGATCTTTCCGAGCTTCCCAAATTCGATGAGGTGAAGGACAAGCTGCCAGAGCCGTTTTGGGACGGGCATCCCGACTCGATCGAGGCGTACTACAAGGCGTGGAGGATAGCCTTTGGCAATCTCGGCAAGCCCACGGCGGAGAACGGTTTTGTCTCTCCGTACATAGACGCGGCGTTTAACGGGCATATCTTTATGTGGGATTCATGCTTTATGCTGATGTTCGGCAAGTACGGCGATAAAGCCTTCAGCTTCCAGCGAACTCTTGATAATTTCTATTGCAAGCAGGAGCCTGACGGATTCATCGGCAGGGAGTACAGCGAGGAAAACGGCGAAAGTATATTCTACCGCCTTGATCCTGTCAGCACAGGCCCCGAGATAATGGACTGGTGCGAATGGCAGTATTATAAATGCTTCGGTGACCGGAAGAGACTTGCAGATGTTTATTACCCTCTGCTCACCTATCACAGGTGGATGAGGATGTTCCACACCTGGCGCGACGGCTCGTACTGGGCGAGCGGCTTCGGCTGCGGAATGGATAATCTTCCGCGCAGGGATAAGTTCACCGGTTTTGACGATTTTGACAGCGGGATCTATTTTCACAGCTTCATGTCATGGGTCGACGCCAATTTCCAGGCTATCCTCTCATGTGAGAATCTGTTGAATATGGCGCATGAGCTTGGCGAGGATTACGGCGTTGAAGAGCTCGAGGAGGAGAAAAAGCTCCTGATCGGTTATGTTAATGAAAAGCTCTGGTCAAAGGACGACGCCTATTATTACGACCTTCGCAGGGACGGCTCCTTCCTTACTCAGAAGACGCTGGCCTCCTACTGGGGACTTCTTGCCGGAGCAGTGCCTGAGGACAGAGCTGATTCATTCATAGCTCATCTTGAAAATGAGAAGGAATTCAAAAGGCCCCACAGGGTACCCACGCTTTCGGCAGACAGCGGGGATTACGATCCCGATGGCGGCTATTGGAACGGCGGCGTATGGGCGCCGACGGTATATATGGTGCTTCGCGGCCTTACCCGGTACGGCAGGCATGGGCTTGCCGCCGAGATAGCGGAGAATCACTACGAAAACGTTATGAAGGTCTTCAACGAGACCGGTACCTTCTGGGAGAATTATGCGCCCGAGAGCGCAGCTCCCGGCAGGGCGCAGAAGGATTTTGTCGGCTGGACCGGGCTTGTCCCGATCACGGTGTTTATCGAATACATCCTCGGTATTACGGTTGAGTCCGAAAAGGATCTCATCATCTGGCGCGTGTCCAAAACCGAGCGCCACGGCATAAAGAAGCTTTCGGTCGACAGGGATTCGACGGTCGACCTCGAGTGCGCCGCGAGGAGCTCCGTGTCTGAAAAACCGGCCGTAACCGTAAAATGCGATAAGGATATCACTGTTAAAGTTATTTATGACGGCGGAAAGAGCTTTACAGTCGGGTCTGAAAGGTGAGGATATAATATGAAAGCCGGATTTACTCTTTTTAATTTTTGTTCCGTTATCAAATCGGCTCAGGATCTTGACGCCGTGCTCGCAAGGCTCGAGGAGATGGGAGTCGGAGTCGTGCAGATCTCCGGCATAGGCTCTATCCCTTACCCCGAGGCGGCAAAGCTCTGCCGCAAGCACAATATGGAGGTCTGCGTCACTCACAGCCCTGTCGACAGGATCCTCAACGATACCGACGCACTTATTGAGGAGCACAAGCTGCTCGGATGCAGCAGCATCGGTCTGGGCTGGATGCCGGAGGAGTATCATTCCGCCGAGGGGGTCAAAAAATTCATCTCGGATTTTACAGTCCCGGCGAAGAAGATGAAGGCTGCGGGTATGCAGTTTGTTTATCACAACCATGCCTTTGAGTTTGAACGCTATGACGGCAGGCTCATTATGGACGTACTTATTGAGGACAGCGACCCCGAGCTTTTCAATTTTATCATGGACATCCACTGGCTTCAGGCAGGCGGCGTGTATCCGCCCGATTATATCCGCAAGGTTTCCGGCAGGATGAAGATCTGCCATTTCAAGGATTACAGGATTGTTGACAATGAGCGCGATTTTGCCGAGGTCGGCACGGGTAATCTCGACCTTGACGCGTGCTATATGGCGTGCGTTGACGCGGGTGCGGAATACATCATCATCGAGCAGGACAGGTGCCGCATGGATCTCTTCGATTCCGCTAAGATAAGCTGGACCAACCTCAACAAGCTGCTTGAAAAATATTCTTGAAAATCCCCATATTTATCTGAATAATTATTGACAAACCGTTTTTCAGGTGTTAAAATATGAAAAATCGACAAAGACATTGACGAAGAGTTCCCGGAGACAGCGTTTTTCAGAGAGGCGGCGGTTGGTGAAAGCCGTCATACGTGCAACGGGTTTGTAGCTTCTGAGTCGGAGGGAAGAAAGCCTTGTGTGATTAGAACCCTCCCGTGACTGCTGCGTAAAGGCATAGGGCTTGTCAGAGCCTGAAGGGGCGTTAATAACGCAATTTGAGTGGTACCGCGGGTTTACAGCTCGTCTCAAAGTTTTCTTTGGGACGGGCTTTTATTTCTTTTTGAAAGGTGAGATCATAATGGAAATGACCGGACTTGATTATCGTATTCGGGAGATGTCGGGCCGTATCGCCGAGCTTCGCGAGATAGTCGGCTTTACTCCCGCCGAAATGGCAGAAAAGACGGGCGTGTCCGTGGAAGAGTATATAGAGTGCGAGCGCGGCAACCGCGACCTGAACTTTGCGTTCCTCTATCGCTGCGCCATGGCGTTCAACGTCGACGTTACTGATATTATTGAGGGTAAGAGCCCCAAGCTCGAAAGCTATACGGTTACCAGGAAGGGGGAGGGCCAGAAGATTGACCATGCCCACGGAATGGAGTATTTCAACCTTGCCGCCTCCTTTAAGAATAAGATCTGCGAGCCGCTTTACGTTCGCTGCGACCCCAACGCCGACAGTGAGGATATCGCGCTCACCACCCATGAGGGACAGGAGCTTGATATCGTTATCAGCGGCACGGTCAAGGTTCAGGTGGGCAAGCACATAGAGATCCTCAATGAGGGCGACTCCATCTATTTTGACAGCTCTACGCCCCACGGCGAGGTCGCCGTAGGGAACAAGGAGGCGTATTTTTACGCGATCGTTCTCAACCCCTCGGGCGAGACTGTTGAGCAGGGCACGCATATCGACGACGAGTCACCAAAAAGGAGCGGCACGGGCAAGCGTATATACCATAAATTCATACATCCCGTCGAGGATGAAAAGGGCGCGCTTGTCTCGCTCAGATATGAGAATGAGGACAAATTCAACTTTGCGTTCGACATTGTCGACGGGCTCGGGAAAAAGCTGCCGGACAAGACGGCCATGCTTCATCTCGACGTCAACAAGAATGAGAGGCGTTTCACCTTTAAGGACATGATGGAATACTCCTCCCAGACCGCGAATTATTTCAAGTCCCTCGGCATCAAGAAGGGCGACAGGGTAATGCTCATCCTCAAGAGGCATTATCAATTCTGGTTCTCGATCCTTGCCCTGCATAAGATCGGCGCAATAGCGATACCTGCCACCTACCTTCTGCAGGAGCATGATCTCGATTACCGCTTCAACGCTGCGGGAGTCAGCGCGATCATCTGCACTGCGGACGGGGATACGGCGCACCAGGTCGAGCTTGCAGAGAAGAATTCGCCGACCCTCAGGACCAAGGTCATAGTCGGCAGGCCCCGTAAGGGCTGGAACTACTTCAATGACGAGTTCAAGTTCTTCAGCAAGACCTTTGAGCGGACTGAGGATTCAGCTTGCGGCGACGACCTAATGCTGATGTTCTTCACCTCCGGCACCACGGGATATCCCAAGATAGCGGCACATAACTTCAAATATCCCCTCGGTCATTTCGCCACCGCGAATTACTGGCACTGCGTCAATCCCGACGGCCTTCATCTTACCATTTCGGATACCGGCTGGGCTAAGGCGCTCTGGGGCAAGCTCTACGGTCAATGGCTGTGCGAGGGCGGTCTGTTCGTATATGATTTTGACAGATTCCATGCGGACGACATCCTGCCTCTGTTCAAGAAATACCATATCACAACCTTCTGCGCCCCTCCCACAATGTACAGAATGATGATCAAGGAGGATCTGACGAAGTACGATATGAGCTCCGTCGAGCACGCCACCATAGCCGGCGAGGCGCTTAATCCCGAGGTGTTCAGGCAGCTCAGGAAGCTGACAGGTCTCAAGGTCATGGAGGGCTTCGGTCAGAGCGAGTCTCCGCTGCTCATAGGCAATCTCTACGGCTCGGATCACAGAATAGGCTCAATGGGCAAGCCTCTGCCTTCGTTTGATATCGACATAGTCGATCAGGACGGCAACAGCGTCGGTGTCGGCGAGGAGGGCGAGATCGTCGTCAGAACCGGCGACAGGATACCCTGTGGCCTCTTTGTCGGGTATTATAAGGACAAGGAGAAGACTGAGGAGTGCTGGTATGACGGAATGTATCACACCGGTGACGTCGCGTGGAGGGATGAGGACGGCTTCTACTGGTACGTAGGCCGTATCGACGACGTTATCAAATCCTCGGGATACCGCATAGGCCCGTTCGAGATAGAAAACGTTATAATGGAGCTGCCGTACGTCCTCGAGTGCGGAGTTTCAGCAGCTCCGGACGATATCAGGGGACAGGTGGTCAAGGCGAGCATAGTGCTCACTAAGGATACCGAGCCGACAGAAGAGCTTAAAAAGGAGATACAGACCTACGTCAAGGAGCATACCGCTCCCTACAAGTATCCGAGGATAGTCGTATTCAGGGATGAACTGCCCAAGACTACGAGCGGAAAAATCATCAGAAGCAGGCTTTAAAGCTTATTAATATTCAATTTCAAGGCAGACCGCGGCCGGGCCACGGTTTGTCTTGTTTTTTGTCATAAACCTCGTCCCGTCCTCATATAGATTAACAAAATGATTTATGACGGCAACCGAGCTTGCCGAACGGGAGGAAAGCTTATGGCAGGAGCAAATACGGATATATACAGCGATATAAGGATGAGGACCGGCGGCGACATTTACATCGGAGTCGTCGGCCCGGTCAGGACGGGTAAATCCACTTTTATAAAGAAGTTCATGGATGAGATCGTCATCCCAAATATCGACGATGAGAACAGGCGTGAGAGGGCGAAGGATGAGCTTCCGCAGTCGGCATCGGGCAGGACGATAATGACCACCGAGCCGAAGTTTATACCCGAGAACGCAGTTGAGATCAGACTGCCTGACAACGCCCATTTCAGGGTGAGGATGATTGACTGCGTGGGCTACATAGTGCCCGGTTCGCTCGGCTATATCGAGAACGATCAGCCGAGGATGGTAAAGACCCCGTGGTTTGACAGGGAGATACCTTTCAACATGGCGGCGGAGATCGGCACGCAGAAGGTGATAACCGAGCACTCCACCATCGGTCTTGTTGTCACCACGGACGGCAGTATCAGCGAGATTGAGCGCGAGGATTACGCCGAGGCGGAGGGCAGAGTCATCAATGAGCTGAAGGCTCTCAACAAACCGTTCATAGTCCTGCTGAACTCCACCGATCCGCAGGGTGAGACGGCGCAAAACCTTGCAGGTGAGCTTGCGGAAAAATACGGCGTACCGGTAATACCGGTCAACTGCCTTGAGCTGGATGAGGAAACGATAAAATCGATCCTCTCCGTTGTGCTGCGTGAGTTTCCGCTCAGAGAGGTCAGGGTCGAGCTCCCGGGCTGGCTGATGGAGCTCGACGCCGACCACTGGCTAAGACGCGAGATATTCGACTCTATAGCGGACGCCGCGAACGGTCTGTCCAAGGTCAGGGACGTTTCAACCTTTGCGCAGGCTGTGGAAAAATGCGGCTACATCGCGGATTCTTCGGTATCATCCCTCGACCTTGCTCTCGGCAGCGCCAACGTCGGGGCGGAGATCGAGCACGGGATGTTCTATAAGGTGCTTGCCGAAAAGACCGGGCTTAAAATTGAAAATCAGGAGGACCTTATGCGGTCGGTGACAGAGCTTTCGTCAGCAAAGCAATCCTATGACAGGCTCAGGGACGCCCTCGACGAGGTGGAGGCAACCGGCTACGGTATAGTCATGCCGACAATAGATGAGCTCAAGCTTGAGGAGCCGGAGATAATGCGTCAGGGCGGTAAATACGGAGTGCGGCTGAAGGCCTCGGCTCCGTCCATTCACATGATGAAGGCAAATATCAATACCGAGGTTGCGCCGCTTGTCGGCAGCGAGTCGCAGTCGGAGGACTTGGTGATGTACCTGCTCAAAGAATTTGAGGAAAATCCGACAAAGATATGGGAGTCCAATATTTTCGGCAAATCCCTGCATGAGCTTGTGAACGAGGGACTGCACAATAAGCTCTTCCGTATGCCGACGGACGCGCGCATGAAGCTGCAGGAAACTCTTGAGAAGGTCATCAACGAGGGGTGCAGCGGTTTGATTTGCATAATTCTTTAAGTTACTCAGACGTCGATAAAGGCGCAAGAACATTTGCAATAGACAAAATATCGGCAATGCTTACTGTCATCGGGCGTAGGGGAGGGTTTCCACGCCCTCCCGTATAAATTGACAAATTCAGGTTTAAGAATCACACAAATAATCTGTGAACCTAGAATAATACTATTGCAAATTCGCCGCTTTTCTGCCCTCTCGCAGTACCTTTGTACAGCTTCGGGTCAGAGAAAGCGGCGCCTTGCATCCTTTCTCAACGTCTGACAGACGTCGATAAAGGCGCAAGAACATTTGCAATTATAGTATTTAAGATTGATAATAATGAAGCTGAATAAAAGAACTTAACAAAAAAATTCAGCAGTGCATTTATAAGAAAAGTATTGATTGCATTGCAAATTCGCCGCTTTTCTGCCCTCTCGCAGTACCTTTGTACAGCTTC
>JAFSXA010000130.1 GCA_017450135.1 Clostridia bacterium
AGCCGTCATGGGAACGGACGCCTCGCTGACCGAGGTCAGCTCAACCTTGCTCTCGTCGACCTCCACCTCATATCTTTTATTGTTCAAGGTAACAATGTATTTCATTCTCTGTTATCCTCCAGAAGTTTTACCGACTTGAATATCAGCCGGTTCAGCGGAATACCGCTTTTATAGCTCACTATCGCCATTATCATGGCGGCGGTCTCTTCGTCGGTATCCGTCAGCACCAAGGCGCCGCGCGATTCGTTCTCGGGCAGCGGCGTCGCGGACTCTCCGGGTCTGACCGGCTCAGTCTCCCTTCGGCTTTCGACCAGGTCGAAGATAACGGCGATCAGCTTGATAAACAGCGCGATAATACCGAGTACTATCAGAACCGTGAAAAAACCTATCAGCGATATCATCAGGGCGCGCGGCACGGTCATGCTGTCATACGAGCCGTAGATATCCGTAAATATCCCGAGTAAATGAGGAACGGGCATTTTATCTATCCTCCTCAGTCGATCCTTTTTATATCATATTTGAGCGTTCTGCTTCTTTTAGCCTCGCGCCTGTCGAAGAACGCCTCAGCCTGAGCCGGAAAGGCTATATAGGACAACACGTCCTCGTCGCTGTGCGCCTTGGAGCCGATCTCCGCCTTTGCCGCTTCAAAGCCGTCCCCGAGGGTATCGGCGTACTTGCAGGTCAGCGGCTTTTCGTCGCCCAGAACCTTTTTGACAATCCCGGGGTCGAGCTCGCCCGGCGCTCTGCCGTATTCGCCGCGGACATACGCCTTGACCTCCTTTGAGATATTCTTATATCTCTCGCCTGCCAGCACATTGGCAGTCGCCTGGACGCCGACCATCTGACTCATCGGAGTGACGAGCGGAGGATAGCCGAGATCCTTCCTGACCCTCGGCGTTTCCGCCAGCACCTCATCGAACTTATCCATCTTGTTCTGAGCGGTGAGCTGAGCCACAAGATTGGAGAGCATTCCGCCCGGTATCTGATATGTCAGCGCGTCCGTGTCCGTAGCCATGACCACAGGATTGAGCAGACCGCTTTTGAGCGCGTCCGCCCTGACCGGCTTGAAGAAATCGTTTATGTTTTCCAGCGCAGCCGTATCCAGCCCGGTATCGAAGCCCTCCTGAGAGAGCACATAATTCATGGTTTCCGTCGCAGGCTGCGAGGTGCCGCCCGACATACAGGAGATCGCCGTGTCGAGCACGTCGGCTCCCGCCTCTGCCGATTTGAGCAGGGTCATAAGCCCGAGCCCCGTGGTGCAGTGGGTGTGGACAACAATCGGGAGCTTAACGCTCCTCTTGAGCGCGGAAACAAGCTCGTAGGCCTCCTTTGGGCTGAGAATTCCCGCCATATCCTTTATGCATATAGACTGAACGCCGAGCTGCTGCATCTTTTCCGCATATCGGATATAGGACTCCGTATCGTGCACGGGGCTGAGCGTATAGCAGATCGCGCCGGAGGCGTGCGCCCCGGATCTCAGCGTCCGGTCGACGGCGACTTCGATATTTCTGATGTCGTTGAGCGCGTCGAAGATCCTGATGATATCTATACCGTTTTCAACGCTTTTGGCCACGAATTTTCTCACGACATCGTTCGGGTAATGCTTGTAGCCGAGGAGATTCTGAC
>JAFSXA010000131.1 GCA_017450135.1 Clostridia bacterium
ACTGAGGGGTTGTCTTTTCAATAAATGAACTCTTATTTTGCGCGGTTTTTTAACTTTACAATCCCTCCGTCACGCCTGCGGCGTGCCACCTCCCTTTACACAAGGGAGGCGAAAATATGCTCTATCTTTCACTTCAACAAATCCCGGTTTATGAGAGAACAAGAGACGGTTCCCCGTATTCAGAATTCCGAACACGGGGAACCGTCAATTATATTTTTATTGTTTTAAAAATACATTAAAGTCCGATCTTCTCTATGATCAGTCCCGGCAGAGCGCCGAGGATGAGGAACAGAGACTTGAAAAAATACTTGACGTGCAGCGTCAGCCAATTTGCAAGATCGAAGGTCTCCTCGTTATAAGTCCGCGTATCCTGAACCGCACTGTTGTCTATTGAATAGTTCAGCTCAACTATCTGCGCGGCGTGATCCGCAAGCTGAACGCCCTCATCGGAATAATACCATTTATACTCGTGCGAAAGAGCCTCAAAGGAAACTCCGCCGCCGTCACGGTAAAAGACCTTTTCCGCAGAGTCCCAGACGCCCCACCATGAAGAATAACGCGCGTTGAAGCGTGCGATATCCTCATCCGTAAGGGTGTATCTGCCCTCGTTCTCAAGCTCTATCCAAACGTCCTTAAAGCCCTCGCCCTCGATAAACAGCTCGTTAAGCCGGCTTTCAAGCTGCTGAAAACGGGCGTTGGTGTCGCCGAGGATGATAACCGCATGATCCTTTGAATATGTGTCGACATATCTCAAAAGCTGTTGGAATTCAGAAACACGGGCGGCTATATCCTTCTCGCCGTCGTCCGCGTCGGCATGGATATCATACACGTCGATATACACGCCGTCGGCTATCTCCATGCTCGCGCACATAAAGCCCTTTGGCGTAAGCTGATCGGAGCTGGAATCAAGGACGCCGTAAGAGCTCTCCCACGCCTCATGCACCACGTTGTACATAGGGAACCTTGCGAAGAAATTCATACCGTCGCCGAACGGGATACCTCCCTGATGCAGGGTCTTGTACGGCAGATCAATCTTTCTCTTGAGGACGGAATGGAAATTGAAGTCCTCCTGAACACCGATAATATCCGCATTCAGCTCGTTGAGCCTGTCACAGAGCAGTGAGGTGCATTCGAGCGGATCGCGGTTTTCCGGCGTGGCAAACGCAGGAATCGGAAGACCGTCGGCGTTGCAGTTGACGATCTTGAGAGTGCCGGTCTGCTGCGCGTCGTCCTCAGCAAATGCGGGAACTGCACAGGCGAAGATCAGCACAGCGGACAGTATGATCGCAAGTATCTTTTTTGACATAATATAGCCTCCGTATCGTTTGTTGATATTGATATTTTAATCTATCGGGCGTTCACTTGTCAATAGCGAAGCGTTTATCTGGCGTCGGCCTGCATACCGGAAATGGTAACGTCGGCGTAAACCGGGAAATGATCGGAGACCAGTCTCCCCTTGATGCCGTCCGTCACCGTGCGGAACGTGTTGACCGTCACGTCGGCAGAGCACATAACGTAATCGAGGGTCCATAGGCTGTTTTCGCCCGGGTCGCCGTCATGCCATGTGGGGAAGGAAACGGAATCCGCCGCTGTCTTGGAAGCGTCTTCCAGCAGGCCGGTCATGATGCGGTAGGTATCCTCGGACTCAATGCTGTTCAGGTCAGCCGTGAACACCACAGGCGTCGTTTCGCCGAACCGCTCATTTATAAAGTCCACTATCATATGCGCGCCGAGTATACGCGCCTCCTCTGAGGAATCGTCAAGATGTGTATTCACATGGGCAAACTCAGCTCCGGTCCCTTTGTCCCTGAGCAGGACCCAGGTGCAGATACGCCTGCAGCTCGCACCCGGCCCGTACGACGGCACGTCCGGCGTGTCGCTGATCCAGAAATCGCCGTGATCGACAAGGTCGTATCTTTCCTTTAAATAAAAAATCGCGCTGGCCTCTCCCTTGCGGAAAACCGTTTTGCCGTTATCGCGTGAAAGACCCACACAGCCGTATGCAGGAAGCATGAATTTGAGGTAAGCCATCCATTCCGGAGTTGCCTCCTGCACACCGAGAGTATCGGGCTTCACCTTCAGGATCTCCCTGACGACAAGATCCCGGCGCAGAATACGCGGAACGTCGTTGACGTCATTGCAGCGCACATTGAAAGACATTACGCGGACATCCCCCTCGGCCTTCTGAGTGGGAGCGATGATCGGGAAGTCATGCCCCGCCATGCCGTCCTTCCATTGTATACAGGAAACGGACAACGCCGCAGTAACAGTCAGAAATAACGAAATGATTTTTTGAAGAAATACGGAAAACATATTCACCCTCCTGAGCTTAACAAAAGTGCTTCATGAACAATCAAAATAATCCTCGAAGCGGGCAACGGACAGCTACTCTGCCCGTCATTACCTGAGCTATAGTATAGCACTTTATGCCCGGAAGTTCAAGTAAAGATGTTTTTCACTACGCACTATGATTTGATTTTTCGGCAAAGAAGCGTGGTTTATTAATTTGGAACGCTGAGAGCTAACCGCCGTCGCGCGTCCGGTGTACGATGAAGCGAGGCGGTGAGATGAAAAAACAGGGAGGATCACGAAGCGCTCCGGACGAGTGAGGCGACCATGTTTTTGAGGGATCGGTGTTCCATTGTAAAATTCTGCTGTTTTTAAGGGTCGCCGACCTCGGCGACCCTAAAAAAAACAGCAGAGTTTGGAACACAGAGTACGGTTTCTGTGTTTTACAGGACTCACATTGTTAAACATAATTTCGGCAATGCTTTAATCAAGAACTCGTAGGGAATGCCGCCCCCGGCATTCCATTGTTAAAATCTGCCGGTTTTTTTATTTGGAACGTCGAGGGCGAACCGCCGAAGCGCGTCCGGTGGACGATAAAGCGAGGCGGTGAGGTGAAAAAACAGGGAGAATCACGAAGCGCTCCAAGCGAGTGAGGCGACCATGTTTTTG
>JAFSXA010000132.1 GCA_017450135.1 Clostridia bacterium
TCCGCATTTTCGATTATATTCATCGTCCCGCGGACGATAGCCTCACAGCCGTGGTTCCGGCTGCCGGAGTGATTAAACATAAAATACTTCATAATTATCGTCCTTTGAAAAGCTTCCTGCCGGGGAAGAAATAATTCGATTCGTAGCCTGCGATCATATACGATAGATTTCGGGAATAAATAAAGAACAGCAATATTGTAATAATAACGTATGCGCTCTTCTGCCGCGGCTTGACAGCGTAGTTGACGACCCAGACTGTAAAGATGATATAGTAGATACTCAGATAAATCGTCAGTCTGGCAAAGATCCAGTTGTAAAGCGATACTATACATATCGCCGCGTTGACAAACGCAATGTTTGTCAGAACGTCTCCGATATGGCCCAGCAGCTTCATCCGATCCCGATTCATATAGGCAAGCAAAATCGGGGCGGCCGCAACAAGCGAACGGAACAGACTCGTACCGCCCTCCTGTCCGTTCGTGAACCAGCCGTTTGAGGAATAACCGGAAAAATCAGTCGACTCAAGCGCCGTCATGAACGACGGCAGAACCGCGTCAAAAACCAATACCAGCACGATGCTCCCCAGTATCATCATATACGATCTGAGCTGCCAGGCCTTTCGCCTAAAAACAAAATACAGCGGGATCAGAATAAGTGCGCTTGAATGCATACAGTAGGCGATCAGTACGATTATGGTATATTTGATGAAGGATCCCCGTTTCAATGAGAACAGGTACCTTGTTGCGCACAGCGTTATTGCCGCCGCCATATACTGTCTGACGCCGTTCATGATGCCTCCGAGGTATCCGAAGGCGACAAACATATATATCGACATATCGAACGGATGGGAATACTTATACAGTATAAACAGAGGGATAGGAGTGGCAAACACACCCGTGAATGCGATCAGCCACTGGGGATCGTCCGTCATGTTCCTGATAATATTCTGAAAGAACCCGAACATCGAATCAATAAAAACCGAAAAAGATACGGGGTTGCCGCTGTCCGGCAATAGCTCAAAGGAATACTGATAGAAGAATGTGTCGCCTATATTTTTCCTGAGCGCGGTAACAAGGGTGAAAAAAATAATCGGTAGTATAACGGCTATCGGGTTGGGCAAAGGCTGCCCTATTCCGCCCTGCGCCCTCAGAGGTATCCTTCTGCATCCGGCGGCAATCAGGCACAGCAGAGCGGTCGCAATCCAGATGATTATTTCATAAAAGTCAAAATTAAAAAAACCCATACTATCCTCGGATATACAAATCGTATATTTCTTTCATGTTCTTCATAACGCTCTCTTTTGAAAACGGTTTGATAAGATCGACCGCGTTGCGCGAAAGCTCGGAATAAAGCTCGCTGTTTTCCGCGATATTCAGGATATATTCCGCCATTTTCAGGTGATCGTTCAGTCCGACAAGATAGCCGTTCTTCCCGTGCTGAGCGAGGACCCTGTGGCCGCGGTTGTCCGAGAGCACAACCGGCAGTCCGCAGGCAAGCGCCTCCATAACGTTTACCGGCAGTCCCTCCCTGAGGCTGGAGCCGACGGCAATATCGCTCATGTGCAGCAGATCGTCAATATCCTCGCGGTGACCGAGAAAGTCGACGTTCTTTTCAACTCCGAGCTCCTCGGCAAGCGCGGGGCATCTGCCGTTGTAATTATCCGCGCCGGCTATTATCAGCCTGAAGCGGCTGTTTTTTTTCAAAAGCTCTGCAAGTGCCCTTATGAGCATCGACTGATTCTTGTTCGCATTCATTTCTGCGACGTAGATCAGGAGGATATCGGAATCGGAATAGCCTTTTTCTTTTCTTATCCTGCTTTTTTCGTCGGCGCTCACCGGGAAATATCTGTCGCTGTTGTAGCCAACACCGTTGACCTTAACGGTCCTGCCGGCTTTAAGATGCTTTTTTGCAAAGATGAAATCCTCTTCGTTTATGGTAATGAGGCAGTCCGTCATAAGGGACATGAAAAACTCTATCGGGTAGAATATCATCCAGTTGGCGGCGGGCGCACCGTGGTAGAAGTGGAAGCCGTGCGCCGTGTAAAGCACCTTGGTGCCGCGCTTTCTTTCCCTGCGCGCGGCAAGCCTTGCAAGAATACCGCCCATGGGAGTATGGCAGTGGACGATATCGTAATGATTCTCCCTTATAAGCTCACGGAGCATCTTATACGCCTTTATATTGTCCCTGTCCGCAGGCGAACGCCTGATCGGGATCTCATATCTGTTATCGCAGTAAGGAAGCTCCACGTCCCCGTGACTCGCTACATCCACCTGCCAGCCGAGATCATGGAACATTTTAAGATACGGAAGATGGAAATAATAAAAATGCTCCGTGATGGTGGCTACGTACAGAATTTTTTTCATTTATACACTTCCTCGTGACTGCTGCCGTGAAACTTTTCCATGGTGTTGCTCTCAGTGCTGTTGATACCGTCCTGTTTAAGCACGTTAAGGACGGTCATAATGAATATCTTCATATCCAACCCGAAGCTTATATGGTCGACATAATACAGATCATATTCGAATTTTTCTTCCCATGTCAGGGTGTTCCTGCCGTTTACCTGAGCCCAGCCGGAAATACCCGGGGAGACCTCGTGCCTTCTCATCTGTTCAGGCGTGTAGAGCTCGAGATACTCAGTCAGAAGCGGACGCGGGCCGATAAAGCTCATATCGCCCCTGATTATATTTATAAGTTGCGGCAGCTCGTCAATGCTCGTCTTTCTGAGGAAATTGCCGACCTTCGACATTCTCTCAAAATCGCTGAGCTCCCTGCCGTTTTCATCCACCGTTCTGACCGACATCGTCCTGAATTTATATACAGTGAAAAGCCTGCCGTTTTTACCGGGCCGTTTTTGCTTGAAGAGTATCGGCCCGTCGCGCTGAGACAGTATCAGTATGCACGCCAAAAGCATCAGCGGCGAGAGGACGATCAACAGGAGCAACGCGATAAAAAAATCCATAAAACGCTTAATGTATTTATACATCCTTATCACTCGCAGAATTCATAATAATTTCGCCGTTAAGCTCCTCGGGTTCCCTGAAATTGGGCACGATGGTTTTGAGTACGCCCCTTATTTCATCCATACCCGCGCTGCGCAGGATATCGAGCTTCTTTTCAAAATCCGCATCGTTCATCTTGAGCGGCTTTGTGACAAAAATCTTGTTGTTCGCGGTCATTTTCAGGCTGTCGCTCTCCTCATCGAGCACAAGCTCCTCATAGAGCTTCTCGCCGGGTCTGAGACCCGAGAACTTGATATCGATCTCGGTATACGGCTTGTAGCCGGAGAGCCTTATCAGGTTTTCCGCGAGGCTGAGTATCTTGACCGGTTCGCCCATGTCAAGCACAAAAATCTCTCCGCCGTTCGCTATACCGCCGGCCTGAGTGACCAGCTGAGCCGCCTCCGGGATAGTCATGAAATACCGCTGGATATCCGGATGCGTTACGGTGACCGGGCCGCCGTTGATTATCTGCTCGGTAAAAATAGGAATAACGCTGCCGTTTGAGCCGAGAACGTTTCCGAATCTTACCGCCGTGAAGATGGTCGAATTATTGCACTTTCTGCCGAAATACTGGATTATCATCTCGGTCACGCGCTTGGTGGCTCCCATTACGTTCGCGGGATTCACCGCCTTATCGGTCGAGATGCTAACAAACCGGTTGACCTTGTATTCCATGGCTGTCTTTGCAAGATTGTATGTGCCGAAAATATTGTTCTTGACCGCTTCGTGGGGGCTGTCCTCCATCAGAGGAACGTGCTTATGCGCCGCGGCGTGGAAAATAACCGTCGGGTGGAACTCGTCAAAGACCTCCCTGAGTCTGGCCTCATCCCTGACGGAACCGATCCTGACCTCAAGCTCCGGCACGTCGTCCCCGTGGGAACGGAACTGCATCTTCAAAAGATAGGCGTTGTTCTCATAGATATCGAAAACAACTATCTTCTTCGGGCTGTATTTAGCTATCTGACGGCACAGCTCGCTGCCTATTGAGCCGCCGCCGCCTGTGACCAGCACCACCTGATCGTAGAGATATTTGCAGACAGACGGATTCAGCTTGACCTCCGGCCTTGAAAGCAGGTCGGTTATGTTGACGTCCCTTATGCGGCTTTTGCCCTCGTCGCCGTCCGTCATTTCCAGAAGGCTCGGAGAGGTCTTCAGCTTGCAGCCGGTCTCGACCGCCCGTCTGAGTATCTCGGTCTGTCTTTCACTGCTTACCGATGGCAGGCAGACGATAATGGTATCTATCTTGTATCTCTGAGCAAGCTCGGGTATCTGATTGCAGTTACCCTTGACGGGAACTCCGCGTATCCTGCTGCCGACCTTCAGGGGATTGTCGTCGACGGCGATGACGGGCTTGCCCTTTGTGAAATTATTTGCTTCAAGCTCGCTGATGATTATCATGCCCATATCTCCGGCGCCGACAATCATCACTCTGTCAAGCTTATCCTTCTTTTTAAGATACTGCGTCTTGCCTATGCGGCGTGTCATCCTGTACGCAAGGCGCATCCCCGCCACAAACACGCCGACAAATACGGTAAACAGTACATAGAAGTTCAAGCTGAAGCAGCCGTTATGCAGTCCGCTTGAAGCAAAATGGAAATTCGACATTATTATATCGACAGCGATACTTGTTATTCCGCCTATCAGAACGGCGCCGAATATTGACAAAAGCTCCTTTGAGCCTGCGTATTCCCACATACTCGAATATACCCTGAAGGCCCAGAGCAGTACGATGAATATCACGGTAACGGGGATCGCCCTCTGGAAAAGGACGTCCGTATACACAAACCCGTCATATACGATGACTACGGTGAGCACGGCGGCCAGATTCACCGCAAGAATATCATACAGGCACATCAGAATCTTTTTGAAATATGCGCTTTTATAATCAACTTCTTTTTTCATAAAGCATCCTCCGAGAAAAGTCTCTTTAAAACTCCCCTGCCGCGAAGCAACGTCCGCCGGTATTAATTATTCCATCGAGCATAAATCCCCAAAATATATTTATTGATTATATTTAACTGTATTTTAATATATTTAAATAAAAAAGTCAAGGAAAAAGGGCGCGCAACTTACCGCGCAGCTAAGTAGCTTAATACAGCTTGGTACTCTGTTAAGGCAATTCCGGGTTTTATTGTAAAACTGCAAAAAGCGGCAAACGATTTCACTGCCGACTATTGACATGAAAATGAAAATATGATAATCTTAATGCGATGATCGGCGGCTTCGTCAATGATCCCCGCCGGTAGATTAATAGTAAAAGGAGAAGATTTATGATAGGCTTGGGAACTTGGGAAGCGCCGATAAATACCATCGCTTTCCGTGGAATAGGCAGAATGACCATCAGCGACAACAACGGAGAATATGATTTCAAATTCGAGATCCCCGACGTTGATATCCCCGAGATCGTTGTCAGCGACGTTGTTGAGGACGGCAACACTCTCACCGCATCGGCGGAATGCGACCTCGTAAAGGGTAAAAAGATCCCGGTCAGCGTTACTTTCGAGGGCGACACGCTCACCGGTCTGATCAAGGTTCCTTTTATCGGAAGAGTCAAGCTGAACGGCAAAAGAATAGGTTGATCGACTTTTAAGCCGCTTGTGAAAATGCGAGCGGCTTTTTTAATTTATGAAAAAGATAGAGTTGATGGAATTGAAAAAGATATTGTTCAAAGTATTTACAACGGTACTCGCATTGGTATTGGCGGTCTCCGCCGTACTTCCGGTTTTCGGTCACGCGGAGGACGGGATAAACCGCGACGTTCCGGAAATATTTGTGCACGGCTTTATGGCAAGCACCGTGCTTTCCGACAGGGACGATCCCGATTCACCAAGCGTAATACCATCCACCGAGGATATACTCGGCGCGGTGAAAAAGGCGGTGCCCGCTCTTTCGGAATTCATGCTGACAAGGAATTACGAAAAGCTCGGCAAGGCTATCGTCCCGCTTGCGGCCGATATCATAGGCAGCCTTGTGCTCGACCCCTCGGGCGAACCCATTGGCAACAGCGGCCTGTACTACGACTATCCGTCCGCAGATGAGATAGACCGCAGCACAAAGATAAAGTTCAGATACGACTGGCGGCTCGATCCCATTCAGACCGCCGGCGAGCTCAATGAGTTTATAGACTACATCCTCGACGCCTCGGGAGCCGATCAGGTGGTGCTGCACGGTCACAGCTTCGGCGGAGTAGTTATGACGACCTACTTCAGGCTCTACGGATATTCCAAGGTCAGGAGTGTGTGCTACGACACCACGGCGGTGTTCGGCGAGACCTACACGGGCGAGCTGCTGACAGGCGAAATAGTTTTAGACGCCGACGCCATCAGGGAATTCATGCTCTACGTGTTTGATTACAGCGAATACCAGTATCTGCTGGATTCGATCATGGATATCCTCCGCGACGCAGGATTGCTCGGCTTTATTTCAAGGCTCGGGAACAAGCTTGTGGAGGGACTTTCGCCCTACGTCATGCCGGAGATCGTCGCTCCCATCTTCGCAGGATGGCCGTCGATATGGGCCATGACGCCGGACGAAAAGATAGAGCCTGCAATGGATTACGTATTCAACGATATTTACAAAGATTCGCCGATCGACCGCAGCGGACTCATCGCAAAGATCGAACGCTACAACAGTACGATCAGGCCGTACAAGCAGGAGGTTCTGCAGACAGCCGCAAAAAATATGAACCTTTACGTTATTTCAAGATACGGATACCCGCTTGTTCCGATAACTCCCTCCTACGACACCCTTTCCGACGGTGTTATCGATACGGCGAGATCCTCCTTCGGCGCCGTTACGGCCAAGCTAAACGAGATGTTGAGCGACGAATACATCGCGTCCCGCGATCCAGGGTACGTTTCCCCCGACAGGACAGTGGACGCGTCCACCTGTCTTTTCCCGGACAGGACGTGGCTGATCGGCGGATTCAAGCATTCGGATACCAACGCGAGCTTTGAAAACATGATCGACACCCTGCTTTACCACGACGGGCAGGCGACCGTCGACACCTACGGCGAGTACCCGCGGTTCATGAGATACGACGCGGCGGATAATTCGGTAAAGCCCGACGGACAGCAGAGCGAAGTCGGACTGCTTGTAAAGCTGTACAGGATCATCGTTGAAATCTTCAAGCTTATCAAGAGTATATTTACAAAATGATCCTATAACAATTTAAGGCCACCGGTTAGAGCATTTTCATCTAACCGGTGGCTATTATTTCTGTTTGCTTTTCTGTCAATTCTCGGCGGATACCTTTTTGATATACTCTCTGAAGAACGTCACGCTTTCTCCGAGTGTATCTATCGGGCAGCGCTCGTTTGTACCGTGGGTGAGCTTGAACAGAGAAATGGGTACGTTAAACGGAGCGTATCTCAGTACGTTATCGCTGATATCCTGATAGTAATACGCGTCCGTTCCGCCCATAACCATATACGGAACAACAGCGACGTCGTCCGGATGCAGGCTGCTTTCTATCTCCCTGATGGCCTCGAATGCGCGCGAACCTGTTTTTGAGAATTCGGAGGCCTCCTTAACGTCATATTTTTCGATCTCGACATCCTTGTATCTGATGTGCTTTCTGACATGCTTTTCCACGTCGTCGGAGGTGTCGCCGGGGAGCATTCTGAAATTGACGGTGATGCTCGGTCTCTGCGGGAGCACGTTCGGAGCGGGACTTCCCTCGCACATCGATACGCTCGTGACCGTTCTTACCATGGTGGCAGCCTCGTAGATCGACTTCATCGCAAACTTGATAACGGGCTTCAAAATCGGTATGTTACAGGTTACGATCCTGCCCAGATAGGTCGCCCTTCTGCCCACGCCGTCAAACAGCTCGTCGAGGAACGGGAGCCAACGCGCCTTAAACTGGTGACTCTCAAGATCCTGAACCATATGTGCAAGCTTTGCCATTCCGCTGTGTACAGGCGCGGCAGAGGTATGTCCGCCCTTGTCGTGCGCTGTTATCTTCATATTGACAAAGCCCTTTTCAGCCATGCCGATCGCGGCGATATATGTATGGATAAGACCGGGAACGTCAAGCCTGATAAGAGCGCTGCCCTCGTCGAGCACGCTGTCAAGACGGATGCCCCTCGACTTGAAGGTTTTGACTATATTCTGTGCGCCGGAGTGTTCTGTCGAAACGATCTCCTCATTGTGACCGAAGCAGAGATAGACGTCCCTCTCCGGCTGGAAGCCCTGCTCCATAAGGGACTCGGCAGCCTCCATGACGCAGATGAGGTGGTTCTTCATATCAAGTGCACCTCGGCCCCATACCATGCCGTCGGCTATCTCGCCGCCGAACGCGTCGTGGGTCCAGTCCTTCTCTGTGCCCTCGGCAACGGGAACAACGTCCTGATGTGCGATAAGAGCAATGGGTTCAAGGTCGGGGTTGCTTCCCTTCCAGCGATACATGAGACTGGCGTGGGAAATCTTCTCCTTGACGGTATTTTTTGCTATCAGCGGATAGGTTTCATCGAGGAAGGCGTGGAATTTTTCAAACTCATTCCAGTCTACTCCCACGTCGCCCGCCATCGAGATCGTTTTAAACCTTATCGCCTGAGAGAGATGCTCGGCGACCTTGTTTTCATCTATCCTGATTTTATCGATCTCATAATGCTTGATCTTTTTCGGCTTGTAAAAAGCGGCGCGTATAAGCGTAACAAGTATAAAAACAGCAAGCAAGATGAGTATTATTTTCCACCACATATGCAAAAACCTTTCCATCAAATATACGAAGATGATACCATTAATCCGTTATTCTGTCAATCTGAAAATATATCAATTTTCAAATTCCTCCTCATAATCCTCTTTTGAATAATCAAAATTCTCGTCAACTTCCACCTTGCCGAATTTACGATGCTTTGAAACCGAACCCTTGTGACGGGTATATATATCATTGATAAAACACGTCTTGTGGCGCTCCGTGCCCTTATGGCAGACGTGACCCACCTGCTCGACCTTGATGAGCAGGGATTCCAGCTCGTCATCCGCCTTGATGGAGATGAGCTTCTGCACGTTGCCTGCGTGCTCTCCCCATTTTTTCACCTCGCCGCTCTTCGGATCCAGGTACCATACCTTTCCGGTCTTCAGGGTATAGGCAAAGGCTGTCTTATTCATATAGCCGTGCAGAAGCACCCTGCCGGTGGAGCTTTCGACCGTGATGACCGGCATGATCTTTCCGTCTTTCCAAAGTTCGTTTAAATCAATCATAATTACCCTCCCTCATATATCAGAAAAAGCTCATCTGTGTACTCTGCGGCAGTCCTTCGAGCGCTCCGCACAGTTCAAGGCTCTCTATAACCGATTTGCTGACGCCCGATCTCTGCTGCAGATCGTCCCTCGACATATATTCGCCGTTGCCGTCGTCGCGCGCCTTCATAAGAGCGTCCGCCGCCGATTCGCCTGTGCCGGTCATCGACAGGAAGGGCAGGCGTATCTTCCCATCCTCTATCAGATACGACCTCGCGTGCGAACGGTAAATATCCACAGGCAGGAACTCGATGCCCCTTGCCATCATTTCATTGACCACCTGCATAACGACGTACATATTCTCGTCCTTCGCGGTGGCGTCCTTGCCCTTGTCCTTTATGGCCGTCATCAGCCGCATGACCGCGTCCCTGCCCTTGAAAATGACAACAGAGTCAAGATCCTCACCGCGCACCGAAAGATAGGTCGCGTAATACTCACGCGGATAATACACCTTGTACCACGCGAGGCGCATAGCGGCGATAACGTATGCGGCGGCATGGGCCTTGGGGAACATATATTTTATTTTCATGCAGGAATCAATGTACCAGTTGGGAACGTTGTGCTCCTTCATGGCTTTTATATGATCCTGCGTCAGAAGCTTGGTGGCTTTTCCCTTGCGGACTATCTCCATTATCTTGAACGCCATATCCGGCTCAAGTCCCTTTTGCATCAGATAGACCATTATGCTGTCACGGGTACCGATAACGTCGGAGATCGTGCAGGTCCCTTTTTCAATGAGATCCTTGGCGTTTCCCAGCCAAACGTCGGTACCGTGCGAAAGGCCGGATATCTGCAGCATATCCGAAAAGTTCTTCGGCTTTGCCTGAATGAGCATCTGAAGAACGAACGGTGTACCCAGCTCGGGCAGAGACAGAGTGCCGGTCTTGCAGCCGATATCGTCCTCGGTGACTCCGAGCGGCCCGGGATCGGTAAGCAGACGGTAGAGCACGGGGTCGCAGATATCAGCGTCGGTGACCTTGACGCCGGTCATATCCTCAAGATGCTTGTAAAACGTCGGAACGTCGTGGCCGAGGTTGTCAAGCTTGAGTATCGTGTCGTGCAGCGAGTGGAAATCAAAGTGGGTAGTTCTAAGTCCCCCGTCAACATCGTCCGCAGGATGCTGGATCGGGGTGAAATCCTCGGCGTCGTTATCGGCGGGAATGACGACCATGCCGCCGGGATGCTGTCCGGTGGTCCTCTTGACCCCGACGCAGCCTGCGGTGAGCCGATCCTCCTCCGCCTTGTTGACGGTCATTCCCTTGACCTCAAGCCATTTTTTGACGAAGCCGTATGCGGTCTTGTCCGCTATGGTGCTGATCGTTCCGGCCTTGAAGGTGTGATCCTCGCCAAAGAGATCCTCCGTATATCTGTGGGCATAGAACTGATATTCGCCGCTGAAATTCAGGTCGATATCGGGCTGCTTGTCACCCTTGAAGCCAAGGAAGGTCTCGAACGGGATGTTGTGGCCGTCGCGGTGCATGGGTTCGCCGCAGACCGGGCAGTTTTTCGGCGGCAGGTCGAAGCCGGAGCCGACCTCACCGTCTGTGAAAAACTCGCTGTGCCTGCACTTGCGGCACACATAGTGCGGCGGCAGAGGATTGACCTCCGATATTCCGGACGCATGGGCTACGAAGGACGAGCCGACGCTGCCCCTTGAGCCGACGTAATAGCCGTGCTCCTCCGAATTCTGAACGAGCTTCTGCGCGATCATATACAGCACGCCGAAGCCGTTCGAAATGATGGATTTAAGCTCCTTATCGAGCCGCTTGGCCACGAGCTCCGGAACCGGATCCCCGTAGTCGCGTTTGGTTCTCTCCCAGCAGATGCGCGTCAGATCCTCATCCGCTCCCTCGAGCGACGGCGGGAAGGTTCCGCGCGGAAACGGAGTCATCCCCGCTTCGCACATATCGGCTATTCTGTTGGTGTTGGTGATCACTATCTCCCTCGCGGTATCCTCGCCGAGATAGCTGAACTCCGCGAGCATTTCCTCCGTTGTTCTGAAATACAGCGGCGCCTGTCTGTCGGCGTCCTTAAAGCCCATGGACGTCATAAGTATCTCTCTGTATATCGCGTCGCCGGGATCCATAAAATGCACGTCGCAGGTGGCGACCGTGAGCTTGCCGAGCCTGTCCGCTATGCCTATGACACGCCTGTTGAGCTCCTGAATATCCTCTACGGTCTTGAACCTGTCGTAATGCCCCTCCGTGCTTCTGAGCATGAACATATTGTTGCCGGTGGGCTGGATCTCAAGGTAATCGTAAAACGAAGCGATCTTCATAACCTCTTCATCATCCCTGCCCTCTATCAGGGAGCGGTAGACCTCACCCGCCTCGCAGGCGCTGCCGATTATCAGTCCCTCCCTGAGCTGCATGAGCCTGCGGCGCGGTATCCTCGGCTTCTTTTTAAAGAACTTCAGATTTGAATCTGTTATCAGCCTGTAAAGATTTTTGATGCCCTGCGTATTCTTTGCAAGGATGATTATATGGTAGGTGTTCTGTTCCTTGACCTTATTTATGTAAGCTCCCGGTATCTCATCGTCCGCGCCGAAGCCGTATTCATCATAAAAGCCGTCGTCGTTGACAAGGTAGCCCTCCATGCCGTAGATGACCTTTATGCCCGATTTTGCGGCGGCGTCACACGCCTCGGGGAACGCCTGGACGACTCCGTGGTCGGTTATCGCGATCGCCCTGTGACCCCAGTCGCCGGCGCGGCTGACAAGCTCCTTCGCGCTCGTCATGCCGTCCATTGCCGACATATTGGTATGCAGGTGCAGCTCGACCCTCTTTTCGGGCGCGTTGTCCTGCTTTTCCATTTTTTCTATAACGGTGATGGCTTTGGCGTTCAGGATGTAGGCGTGCATATAATCGTCCATGCTGATGGTTCCCCTGACAAGCACGGTCATGCCGTTTTTGAGGGAATCGACCAAATCGGCGCACTTCTTCTTATCACCGAAGACCTTGACCTGGTATGAGGACGTGTAATCCGTAACATTAAAATTTATTATACTGAATTTCCCGTTGCGCGACTCTCTGATATCAAGGGAAAAAACGTCGCCCCATATAACGGTGTCTCCCTCCTCCGGTGAACATCGGGCGATGGGGATCGGCTTTTCCTTTATCATTGCCCCGTAGATCGGTCTGGCGTTGGAAACAGAGATCGGCAGATCGTCATAGGTCTGCGTCTTGGGCTTCCTCTGAACGGGCTTTTTCGACTGAGCGACGGGATCGGCCTTGACCGCATTCGCCGAGACCTTTTCGTTGGCGTCCTTCTGGACCGCCTTTAGCATCTCTATATCGTCAACTGCCGTAACGGAGCTGATGAACTCGACCCGGATGTTTTTGCCGAACCTCTCCGAAACGGCCTGAGCAATATACCTGTCACAGCCGAGATTTTTCAGCACGTCCCTGCCGTTGGATCTCAGCTTAATCTCGATCGAACCGTCGTCAGCCCTATACTCCGCACCGTCAAGGATAGTCCTTGACGCCGGGAAGCTCTCATAGACCTCCCTGACGAGCACGGGCATATAGTCCTGACCGTACACTTCCGGCGCGAATCTGAAATCAAAGTCAAGATAATTGAGCTTCATGACCTCGGTGATCTCGTTCTTCAGCGCTCTTATTTCAGACATTTCAACAGCTTCCGGTAGGAACAGCTTGATTTTCAGGCTCCTGTCCGAAAGCTCGCCCTCTATATTCTCAATTTCGGCATTTCCAAAGCTGCCGAGCCTCACCGGCGACAGATAGCTTCCGAAAACTTTTGCAAAGCCCTTCTCCTTCACATCCACACTTCCATTACAATTTATCTATTTCAAGTAAAAGCTCTTTTACGATATCTTTTTCGGCGATCTTTTTTATTATCTCACCCTTTTTGAAAAGGATGGCGCAGCCGTCGCCCCCGGCTATGCCTATATCGGCCTCCTTAGCCTCTCCGGGGCCGTTGACGGCACAGCCCATGACCGCGACCTTGATGTTCTTCTCACAGCCTCTGAGGGCGTCCTCGACCTCCCCGGCGGCCTTGATAAGATCTATCTTCGTGCGTCCGCAGGTCGGGCAGGATACGATCTGCACGCCCGGTCTGCCGAGTCCCAGAGCCTTGAGGATATCGAGTCCTGCATAGACCTCCTGCACCGGATCCGCCGTCAGCGAAACGCGGATGGTGTCGCCGATGCCGTGCATCAGCAGACTGCCTATGCCTGCGCTCGATTTGATAAGCCCCATGCGCGCCGTCCCCGCCTCGGTCACTCCGAGATGGAGCGGATAATCGCAGCTCTCAGCCGCAGCTTCATATGCACTTATCATATTGCCGACGTCGGAGGATTTGATGGAGATCACGATATCGTCAAAGTCAAACTTTTCAAGCAGCGAGGCGTGATACAGTGCGCTCTCGACCATGGCCTGCGGCGTGGGCGATCCGTATTTGGCGAGTATCTCTTTTTCAACGGAGCCGGAATTCACGCCTATGCGTATAGGGATATTCCCTGCTCTGCACGCCCTGACGACCTCCCCGACCCTGTCGTCTGAGCCGATATTTCCGGGGTTTATCCTGACCTTGTCCACGCCTGCCGCCGCCGCCTCAACGGCGAGCCTGTGATCAAAATGAATGTCCGCGACAATGGGAACGGCTACAGCCTCCTTGAGCGCGGGGATGAGCCTGACTGCGTCCATATCGGGTATGGCGGCACGGATGATATCACAGCCCGCCTTTTCAAGCTCGACCGCCTGAGCGACACTGCCCGGAATATCGTGAGCCGGTTTATTGAGCATAGACTGCACCGTTATCGGGGCGTCGCCGCCGATATAAATATTGCCGAGCTTTATCTTTTTTGATTTTCTGCGGAGCATATCCATCATCCTTAGGCTTTATTTTACTATAAGCGAATATATATCTTTAAAAGTAATTGCGAGCATGAGCAGCATAAGCACAGCCAGCCCTATACCGTTGATTAGCGATTCATATTTTCTGTTCAGCGGCTTGCGCCTTACAAGCTCTATGAGCAGGAACAGCAGCCTTCCGCCGTCAAGAGCCGGGATCGGAAGCAGATTGAATATGCCGATATTGATTGTTATCAGCGCCATTATGCTGAGCAGTCCCGTGTAATCAGCCGATTTTGCGGAAGCCTGAGCGGCGTCGGAGACGTAATTGACAACACCGACCGGGCCGGAGATATCCCTGACGGAATATTTGCCCGTTATCAGATCGAAAAGGCTCAGCCAAACCATGCGGCAAATGCTGACGGAATCCTTGAAGGTATCCTTGAAGACCGTCCCCACGGTCTTGTCGACGCCGACCATGGTGATCGCGGAATAAGGCATTTCCACATCATTCAGCAGAATTCTTTTATTATCACGCTCAACAAGTATATCGGAGGTCGAGCCCTCGTCCCTGCCGAGCAGATAGTACACGTCGGTATAATAATAGACCCGCTTGCCGTCGATCTTAAGTATCTTGTCCTTGGCTCTGAGTCCGTTGTATTCTTCCGTCTTTTTTTCATTCACGGTGAAAAAATTGACGTAGTTCGTGCCCGACAGGCCGCTGGTTATACTGAGCATGACCGCTACGATAATCAGCCCGAGAATGATATTTACCATCGCACCGGCGACAACAATGATGATCCTCTGCCAGCACGGCTTGTTGTTAAAAGCGCGGCTGTCCTCGCTTTCGCTGTCCTCGCCCTCCATGCTGACGTAACCGCCGATAGGCAGCAGTCTCCACGAATACTGCGTTTCGCCCTTCTTTCTGCTCAGAAGCTTGGGGCCCATGCCGAGCGAGAATTCATTCACCTTCACATCGAAAATTTTGGCAAATGTAAAGTGACCGAGCTCATGAACCATGATGATCAGTCCGAAAAATAAAATTGCTACGAGTATAGTCCACTTGCTTGCTATCGTCGACCATATACTCAGTGTCATTAGATTCGTAATATCAAGCACCTCCATGCTTACTTTCTGCTTTAGCTGCGACGTACTCTCTTGCCCAGCTGTACATATCGTATACGTCCTCAAGGGAATAATCATCGTATACCTGCGAGTCCTCCACTGCAGAACGGACAAGCTCCTCTATCTCGGTAAACTTTATCCTGCCCTGACGGAAGGCGAGGTTCGCCTCCTCGTTGGCGGCGTTGGCGCAGGCGGGCTTCAGGCCGCCGTCCTCTATTGCACGGCGGCAGACGTCGATGAGGCCGAAGGTTTCGTTATCCGGCTTTTCAAACGTCAGGGTCCCGTAATCCGTCAGCGAGAGCCGTTTCACCGGAGAGGGCGCTCTGTACGGATAGGTCAGCGCGTACTGTATGGGTATCCTCATATCAGGAACGCCGAGCTGAGCTATAACGGAATTGTCGCAGAATTCCACAAGGGAATGGATAACGCTCTGACGGTGGACGACTATTTCAACGTCCTTCGGACTCTTGTTGAAGAGCCAGACCGCCTCTATAAGCTCAAGCCCCTTGTTCATCATCGAAGCGGAATCTATCGTTATCTTTGCGCCCATGCTCCAGTTCGGATGATTGAGAGCCTGCTCGACCGTCACATTTTCAAGCTCGCTTCTTTTTTTGCCGAAGAAGGGGCCGCCCGAGGCTGTGAGTATGATCTTTTTGACCTCTGCGCGGTCGCGGCAGCCCTGGAGGGACTGGAAGATAGCAGAATGCTCGCTGTCTACCGGCAGGATGTCCACATTTTTCTGCGCCGCAAGACCCGTCACGAGCTGACCGCCGGCGACGAGAGTCTCCTTGTTTGCCAAAGCTATGCGGTTGCCCGCCTTGATAGCGGAAACAGTTGGACGCAGTCCCGCCATGCCCACTATGCTGTTCAGCACGTAGTCGCATTCACGCGCGGCGCATTCGCATATGCCCTCCTCGCCCGAGAGCACCACGGTATCTGTGTCCGCAACACGGAGCTTCAGCTCCGAGGCGCATTTTTCGTCCACCATTGCGGCGAACGAGGGCTTATATTTCCTTATCTGTTTTTCAATTATATCAACGTTCCTGCCGGCGGTGAGAGCAAGGACCTCATAGCCCTGCATATCGACCACGTCAAGA
>JAFSXA010000133.1 GCA_017450135.1 Clostridia bacterium
CTTCGCCGAATGTTTCAATCAGGGGCGGTCAGATTCGGATGAAGACGGCGTTTTCTTCGACCGAAGGCAGTACGAAGGTACGGCGAGGGAGAAAAAACGCCGAAAAAAGAAATTACAATCAGGTAAGGGCGAAGCCCTTCCGAAAAGTTAAGGTGCGGAATGTTAAAACTCCGCACCTTGGTTATATTGAAAACAGTTGTTTGTTTTTGACCATTTCTTTTTGGTCTTCGCCGAATGTTTCAATCAGGGGCGGTCAGATTCGGATGAAGACGGCGTTTTCTTCGACCGAAGGCAGTACGAAGGTACGGCGAGGGAGAAAAAACGCCGAAAAAAGAAATTACAATTAGGGTAAGGGCGAAGCCCTTCCGAAAAGTTAAGGTGCGGAATGTTAAAACTCCGCACCTTGGTTATATTGAAAACAGTTGTTTATTCTCGACCATTTCTTTTTGCTCTTCGCCGAATATGAGCGACCTGTCAGTAGACTTCAAAGGAGGTTAGCGTAGCAAACTTCCGTGTTTTATCAATAACGAGCTTTATCCTCCTCGCCTCCATCTCGGGCAGCATACAAATCTTCTTCCTGCCTACGGTCGTTCCCGAATATATCTTGCGCCAGCGTTTGTTGTAGAAATAAAACAGCCTGAATTTTTCTATCTGCTGGCCGGTCTCTATGTGCTCGGCAAGCACGATCTTGTTGATGAGCCTGACCTCGCCCATATCCACGGTAATGGTGGTTTTGCGCGGGTCGTCGACTGTTCTGTAATAGGACTTGCCGGAGTTTATGAACCTTTCGGAATGGAGGTCGTCGTATCTGTTGCTCGCGCTGAATTCCCTGCCTTCGGTGAAGTTGTCCTTGAATTCAAGCTCAAGCTGAGCGCCGAGGGTGACAAGGTGCTCAACGTCCTTTTTGTCGATCTTTCCGGTGTGGGACGGGGAGATGTTCAGAATGAAGGTGCCGTTGTTGCCCACGGATTTGAAATAGGTGGTTATCACCTTTGAGAGATCCTTGACGTCTATCGTCTCGTTGTCGTGGAAGAACCAGCCGGGTCTCAGCGACATATCCATTATCATCGGGAACCAGACAAGATTTTTGGTGGAGCGTATCTTCCTGCGGCTTCCGAGATCGGGCTGAACAAGAGCTTCGGCAGGCGCGTCGTTCTGAAGCTCGGATGGAACCACGCTCCATTCACTCGACCTGCTGACTCCGGTATGGTTTCCGCACCATCTGATGTCCGGCCCGCAGTTGCATATCATGGCGTCGGGCTGATGCTTCCTGATTACGGCATAGTACCTCTCCCAGTCGTATTTCTGCCTGCCGCTGTTGTCGCGATCAAACCAGACGCAGAAGAGCTTGCCGTACCCGGTGCAGAGCTCCTCGAGCTGACCGGCGAAAAAGTCGTTGTATTTTTCACTGCCGAAGGTCTGCTCGTGCATATCATAGGGAGAAAGATAAATGCCGAATTTGATGTTCTGAACGGCGCATTCCTCCGCCAGCTCCCTGACCATATCGCCTCTGCCGTTAAGCCACGGTGAGCTTTTAACTGAGTGGTCGGTGTACTTGCTCGGCCACAGGCAGAAGCCGTCGGAAAACTTGCAGGTTAGCACTATCCCTTTCATCTTTGCCGCTTTGATCGCGGCCACCCACTGTCTGGCGGAAAAGTCCGCAGGGGAAAAGTATTTTTCCGGTTCTCTGCCGGTGCCCCATTCGGTATTGCAAAAGGTGTTCATGCCGTAGTGGATAAAGGCTATGAACTCGGTATTCATAAAATCAAGCTGAGCCGCCGACGGTAACACCGAATTGGCTCTTTCAATATAATCGGCTGCCATAAATATCGCCTTTCCTGATGGTTTTTTAGTATTGTACCATTTATGACCCTCGATTTCAATACGTGTTTATTGCAAAAAGCAGGATATTAATATATAATATGTATATATTATTCATCGGGAGAAAAGCAATGCTCAGACTTATACTCGGAAGAATAGGCAGCGGCAAGACCACCGCCGTATACAATAGGATAAAGGAGAGGGCAGAGCGATACGCCGACGCGGTCATTATCGTTCCGGAGCAGTATTCCTTCCAGACGGAAAAGCATATGCTTGAGCTGCTCGGGGCGAAGCACGCAGACAAGACCGAGGTGCTCAGCTTTTCCTTCCTTGCCGGTAAACTGCTCGGGGAATACGGGATCAACACAAACAAGGAGCTGGACGACAGCACGCGGACGATGCTCATGAGCCTCGCCCTTGAGGAGGTCAACGACAGCCTTGCGGTTTACGGCCGTCACAGGCACAGCCCCACCATCATCGCCATGATGCTCGAGCTTATCGGCAGACTGCGTCAGGCCCGTGTTTCGACCGATATGCTCAGGGACACCGCCGGCAGGCTGGAGCAATGCCTGCTGAAGGATAAGCTCGGCGACCTCGCCCTGATATTTGACGCCTACACCGCCATTGCCGAGCAGAGGTTTTTTGACAATCAGAGCGCACTTGACAAGCTCTATCCGCTGATAGAGGAATCGGGCTGGTTCGATGGGAAAAACGTGTACATAGACGGCTTCAGAGGCTTCACGGATCAGGAGCTGAATATCATCAAGGCCATTCTCATGCGCGCGGAGGACGTATACATTACGCTCTGCTGCGACGGCCTGAGGGAGGACGGCGGTTTTGAGGCGTTTTCGCACACACGGCGCTCCATGCGCAGATTATTGAGAATAGCGGCTAAAGCCGGAGTTAAGGCGGCTGCGCCCGAGCTGATAGACGCGAACGACAGACGGTTTGCGACCCCTGATCTCTACGCGCTGGAAAAATCTCTGTACGCAGAGAGACCCGAGCCCTACGTCGGTGAGCCTGAGAGCATAAGGGTCGTCTCAGCCGAGAGCTTTGAGGCGGAGTGCGCCTTTGTCGCCGCCGAGGTCAAAAGACTTATCAGGACCGAGGGCTTGCGCTGCCGCGATATAGCGATAATAAGCAGGAGCGAAAAGGACTACGCGCGGCAGATACGCTCCGACCTGAAAAAGAACGGCCTGCCCGTCTTCGAGGACAGGCGGCAGCCGGTGTCGTCCCAGCCGCTTGTGGAGTTCCTATGCGGCGCGGTGGACATCGCCGTCAGAGGTTTTTCGATAGATTCGGTCATGAGAGTTTTGAAAACGGGGCTGACAGATATCAGCCGCGATGAGATCTCAGGGCTGGAAAACTACGCGCTCATGTGGAGAATAAACGGCAGCAGATGGCTTGATACCTGGGCGGCGCACCCCGACGGCCTGGGCAGAAGGATGAATGAGAGGGACGCGCTCAGGCTCGGGCGCATAAACGATATAAGGATGCGCGCCGTGGCGCCTTTGCAGAATCTGCGCACGCGGCTCAGGGAGATAGACGGCCTTAAGGCGGCAACAGCGATCTATCAGCTGCTCTGCGAATTTGACGCGGCGGATAATCTGAAAAAGCTGGCGGTCAGGCTCGACGATATGGGCGAGACCGAGCTTGCGGCTCAGCAGGGCAGGATATGGGATATAGTCATCGAGGTTATCGATAATTTCGCCTCGGTCATGGGCGACGTGAAAATGAAGACTGCGAGGTTTGCGGATCTCTTAAACCTTGTTTTTTCTACCTATACGATAGGCAACATACCGCAGGGGCTGGATGAGATAATCATAGGCAGCGCGGACAGGGTCAAGACCACCGCGCCCAAGGTGGTATTTGCCGTCGGGGTCAACGACGGAGTTTTCCCGATAGTGCCCTCCTACTCCGGCATACTCACGGCCGGGGATATAAAGACGCTTGCCGAGTACGACCTCAAAGCCGACGACAGTATCGAAGAGGAGATGTCGGAGGAGAGGTTCATAGCGTACAGTACGCTTTGCAGTGCGTCGGAAAAGCTGTATGTGACCTATGCGCGCAAGGATATAAAGGGTTCGGATATCTCGAAGTCCGAAATCATTTCTCAAATAGAAAGGATCTTCCCGAAGCTTTCGGTCACGGATACCGAGACCATGGACAAGCTTGAGCTGGTGCAGGGCGCACAGCCGTCATTTGAGCTTATGGCGAGCCTCAATCAGCAGGGCGGTGAGCTGCATACTGCGCTTGAAGCGTATTTTTCCGGCAGGGAGGAATATGCCGACCGTCTCGCGGCGCTCAGACGCGGAGTCGACGGCGTTTCTATGGAGATCTGCGACAAGGCCGTCTCAAGGGAGCTTTTCGGGAACGATATGTATATGTCCGCCTCCAGGGTCGAGGTGTACTATAAATGCCCGTTTGAGTATTTCTGCAAATACGGGCTTAACGCTCTGGCGAGGATGACCGCCGAGCTTGACCCCATGCAGAGGGGAACTGCTCTGCACTATACGCTGGAAAAGCTGATCTCCGCCTACGGGAGCGAAGCCCTTGTCGCTATGGATAAAGCCGAGCGCGACAGACGCGTCAGGGAGATACTCACCGAGTATTTTGAAGAGAATATGGAGGTCGGAGACGAGCTCGGAGAAAGATTTGAATACCTGTTCTCTCAGCTCGGACTCATCGCCTGCGAGGTGGTGGACAGGCTGGTTTCGGAATTCTCGGTCAGCGAATTCAAGCCTGCTGCCTTTGAACTGAAGATAGACAGGGACGGGGAGATACCCACTTACGATATCGCGCTGCCCGACGGAGGTATGCTCAGGCTGAAGGGCTCGGTGGACAGGGTGGACGTCATGGAAACCGACGACGATACCTTTGTCAGAGTGGTGGACTACAAGTCCGGCGGCAAGAATTTTTACCTGAACGAGGTCTATTCCGGCCTCAATATGCAGATGCTGATCTACCTTTTCGCAATATGGAAGAACGGCTTCCGCGATTACCGCAATATCAAGCCCGCCGGTGTTCTGTATATGCCGGTGAACGCGCCTCAGATAGAATCGGAGCGCAACACGGACAGCACAAAGCTTCTGACCGAGAAGCAGAAAAAGACAAGGATGAGCGGCATGGTGCTGGATGATTCACGGGTAGTGTACGGTATGGACCGCGCCTGCGACGGGAAAAGGATTCCGGCAAAGATAAAGAACGGGATCTGCTCCGGCACCCTCATATCGTTCGCGCAGATGGCACTGCTGATGAAGAAGGTTGAGGCGATACTCGCGGAAATGGCGGTGGATCTGCACGAGGGCAGGATACCGATCGCACCGGCAAAGGCGGAAAGCTCGCAGAGCCCGTACAATGACGTGTGCAAATACTGCGATTACCGCGACGTCTGCCATGTGGATGAGGAGACGCCCAGAAGAATGATAAACAGTATAGCGCATAAGGACGCGCTGACGATACTCGGAGGTGAGGAGGATGCCTGAATGGACTCCCGAACAAAAAAGAGCCATAGATTCGCGTGACGGCACCGTC
This sequence comes from Clostridia bacterium, assembly GCA_017450135.1. Taxonomy (GTDB): domain Bacteria; phylum Bacillota; class Clostridia; order Oscillospirales; family Acutalibacteraceae; genus CAG-488. Next base: position 5,356 of record JAFSXA010000133.1, read on the forward strand.
CTCGTTTCCGCCGCCGCCGGCTCGGGAAAGACGGCTGTACTTGTCGAGAGGGTTGTTCAGCGGCTTGCGGATGAGACAAGACCCTGCTCCGTGAACAATCTCCTGATCGTCACCTTCACAAGGGCGGCAACAAGGCAGATGAAGGAAAGGATATCACAGGCTCTCTCGGACAGGCTTGCCGCCGATCCGACGAACAGACATCTGAAAAAGCAGCTTATGATGCTTCCGCTCGCGCATATCGTCACGATAGACAGCTTTTGCGGCGAGCTTGTCCGCAACAATTTTCAGGATGCGGACAAGGCTCCGGATTACCGTATGCTCTCGGAGGCGGAGTTGAAGATAATGCGCCTTGACGCGATAGACAGAGTCCTCGATGAGAAGTATGCGGAAAAATCGGAGGGCTTTCTCCGCCTGACCGGTCTTTTGACCCGCGGCGCGGACGACTCGGAGCTGTCCGATCTGATAATGGACGTATATGAGAATTCGACCGCCTTTGCCAGACCCGACAAGTGGCTTGATTCCCTGCTCGCTCCGTATAACGGGACCGGTCTGCCGCTCAGGGAGACCCCGTGGGGCAGGCTCATCTGCGAGGAAGCAAGGCTTGCCGTGGAGCATTGTATCAGTATGTGCGACAGGATACAGTTAAGCATCTCACGCGACAGCGAGGCTGCCGCCCTCTATGGTGACTACCTTGCGGAGATAAGCTCGGGGCTGGCTAAGCTCAGCGCCTCGCTTGAAGCCGAGGATTGGGACAGTATAAGAGAAAGGTTCCTGAATTTTGCCTTGGGTCGGCTCCCGAAGCAAAACGGTAAGGATTACTGCATATCCGTTATAGATCTAAAGGACAGGATAAAGAAGATAATCTGCGAAAAGACTGCGGCTCTGTTCTGCGCCTCGGAGGCGGAAAATGCAGAGGATATGGACTATCTCAGACCTGCGGCGCAGTCCCTGATCGACTGCGTCAGAAGATTCGGCGAGATCTTTGCCGAGAATAAGCGCAGGGCCGACGGAGCGGATTTTGCGGATATCACCCATACCGCGCTGAAGCTCCTA
>JAFSXA010000134.1 GCA_017450135.1 Clostridia bacterium
GCGTCGGGCTTATTGACGCTGTTGTCGTTCAGCCCGGAGCCTGCATAGGGCCTTACGATTTCAAGGTATCGAACGTCGGTGAAATGGTAAGGATGGTCATGGCGGGCAAATTCCCCGTGTCGCTCGGATTCGGAGCCTACAATTTTGTGGACGTCCGTGATGTTGCGGACGGAATGTATGCCGCCGCCCAAAAGGGGAAGTGCGGCTCCTGCTACATACTCTGCGGACAGAGAGTGACTGTCGATGAGTTCATTTCCATGACTTCTCAGGCCTGCGGCAGAAGGACGCCAAAGCTGAAGATTCCGCGCGTTCCGGTAATGCTTGCGGCTCCGCTTGCCGAAAAATATTATTCCGCGACCGGAAAGACGCCCCTCTTCACCCGCTATTCTATAAGGAAGATCAATTCCAACTGCAATTTTTCCATTGAGAAGGCGCAGCGCGAGCTCGGATATCAGCCGATGCCCGTGAGCGAGTCGCTCAAGGACATGGTCGAATGGATAAGGGAGAACGAAGAATAATCGCATAATAATCGCCGGCTGACCCTGATTGGGAAAGCCGGCGTTTTTTTAAAAATCGGGCGTTAACCGAGATTATCGGATATTTTCTGCATGAATTGATCGGGCGATACGACGCTCGTGTCAGCGTCCAGCTTGCTTACCAGTCTTTCGACCGCCTTCATAGTGTCTGCGCCGTCGACGAATTCGCCGTTTTCATTCATGCCCGACCAGGCGTGCACGATGATGAACGCGTAGGAGTCCGGATCCTTCGTGTCGGTCGGAAGGGCGTTTATTGCGGAGGCGATCTCATCCGGGGAGCCTCCCGGCAAATTGTTCCAAAGCTTGTATTTTGCAGATACAATGGGTTTACCGTCGACAAAACGGATCTGTCCGTTAAGCCCGGAGTAGTCATGGAAATCAATATAGAATATGCCGTTTGCCTGCGTCTGTCTGAGCAGAATGTCAGTCGATTTCGATTCAAAGCCGCCGTCGTCGAGCACAAGCAGCTCGTGGGCGTCCAGCAGCCTCATCTTCTGCCCGAGGGTTTGCGCCATACCTGTCAGAGCCTTGCGGCTTGTCCATTTTGAGGGGTAGGTGTATCCAAGGCCGCTGAGCGAGAGCACGAAGGAGTCGTTCTCCGTCATTTGGCTGTAATAGCGTTCCGCGAGCGGCGCTGCGACGTCTGCCGCGCCGGCAGGGACTCCCCACGCGAACGGGAAGCTTCCGCGGACAGGTGAGCCGTAGTGGCTCGTGTCCCCATAATTGCTTATAAACCATTGCAGATTATCTCCGTCACTCATCAAAAGGCAGACGGTGCGCCCCTTCAATTCGGAACCGGCGGCTGTCTTCTGCTTGATTTCATTATATTTGAAGCCGCTGAGTACAGAGAGGTTCATAGCCCAGTCCGCAGGGACCATGCAGGCGTTCAGCCTTGACAGAGACAGGACCGGATTGTATTCTCCGATGTCCGGATTCCAACCGAAAACGAGAGCGTTGTCGTCCAAAAAACGGTAGGCGTTGGTGTGCTCAAGACGGGTCGCGTCGGGATCGTACCAGATGTATGCGCCGCACATTACCGCGTAATCCAGCAGCCAGGGAGCGTAGGACGCCGGCTGTTCAAACGCGACTTTGCGGTTTAGCTTGCGGAACTCGGGGGACGACCGCAGCTTAAGATCCGTCCAGCCGCGCACGTCGATCGTCATTTTCAGCCCGGCAGCCTGAGCCGCCTCTTCAAATTCCGGCAGAACTACTATGCTGTTCTTCTGCTTTGCTATTGAAAGTGCGATGGCTGCGCTGCCGTCGTCGCAGAGAATATAGCCGTCAAAGAGGGGTGCGAATTCATTCAGCAGGCTCTTAAAGTCCCACGGTGAGCCGTCCGGCTGAGAGGTGACAAGCTTCGCCTGAGTGTAGGGGAGCCATTTTTCATAGCCGTCGATGCGGAAGAGGATGTTCCGGTCGCTGATGTTTGCGAGCAGCCCCTGCATTGAGGTGAGGGTCAGCTTGGAGCCGTCCGACGGGATGTAGGTGAGCAGGAGCTCCTTTGCCTCAACAGCGGCCTTCGGGAAATCGCAGACAGGATCCTGCTGCGTGACAGGTCCGCTCAGTACTGTCAATATAAAAACAAGAAAATACACAACGATTCTTTTCAGGATCTCCATAGACAGACCTCCGTATTTTGATCTGCGGAATGATACCGAGATCATAATTCCTTTTCATTATAACACATGGATGCGGTTTTGCAACACCGGGTTTGAGACGGAATCCGTCCCGGTTTTCCTTAAACTACGCCGACGTTGAACTTTGCGGAACAGCCGACACGCGACGTATTTTTCAGCCGAAGATATTTTTTCATAAAAACCACTTGACAAGCATACAATAGTGATGTATAATAACTAAGCTCGGTTGAGAGAGCATTAATATCGCGGAGTGGAGCAGTACGGTAGCTCGTCGGGCTCATAACCCGAAGGTCGTTGGTTCAAGTCCAGCCTCCGCAACCACCAAAAACACCCACCTTGATCCAAGGCGGGTGTTTTTCTGTCGTTATTATCTGTAAATCGAAACGGAATCGATGATGAATTCCGTCTTATAATCCTTGCTGAAATTGATCTCGCCGGGGAGGCACAGCGACATTATCAGCTGCTCCGGTGCGTGTGATACCGCTTGTGAGGTCCTTGCCGTCTCGATCCCGTTTACATAGAATACGTACTCATCCTCCGTCCACAGCAGACCGTAGGTGTTGTAAGTGTCGTAGATATCGTTGCCGTAATACCTTCCCATCCCGATCTTGTCGAGATTGTCGGGGTCGTCGTCGCCGCCGTTGCACCAGATCGTCTGGGTGACCGCGTTGCGGTTTTTCTTCAGCATGGCGTCATAACTCATGGCTTCAAAAATATCTATCTCCGCGCCGCCGACGCCGCCTGCCGAGAGCTCATGGTCATATGAATGCTCCGACTGCATCCAAAACGCGCTCCAGAAGCCGTAATCCCTGTTGCAGATGCATTTGATCTCAAAATATCCGCCGTATTCCTGCCATTCCTTGAGCGCGACCTCTGCCGAATACCAGCCAGGGCCGAGTTCTCCGTCCTCGCGGTATTCGCCGGTGATAATCAGCTTGCCGTCCTCGACCCTTATCTGTGAGGGCGCGTTATAACCGCAGCGCTCCTTTCCGGTGCCTCTGCACTTCCACAGCTCGGTGTTCAGGCTGTCGCCCTCGAATTCCTCATACAGAACCCTTGTGTAGCCGCTCAGATCGAGCTTGTCACCAACGGCGGGCTGAGGCGTTTTGAAAACCGCCGCGCTGAAAAGCTCAACGATCACCATAATGGAGGCGGTGATACTCTTGAAGGAGAACCCGTCCCCGAACAGATTTCCGCAGGCCTTTATCAGATTCTCAAAGGCGTGTCTCTGATGGAAAGTCCAACCGAATAGGTCATAGATTTTTTCGAGCATATCAACATCTCCTGTCTTTGTAAGGATCGGTTTCGGATGCTCTTGCCTTGTCCGAAACGTCCTCCTTAATAACTATAACCGTTTGTGCGCAGTAAGTCAATTGGAACCGCTCTGTTTTTATACAGGAATATAACTTTTTTCTCTCTGCGGCATATAATTTATTGATAAAGATTTACGGAGGGTAAGCTATGGCAACAAAACAATTCGGTATAGACGTATCAAAATATGAAAAGGGGCTCGACCTCTCGCGCGCAAGGGATCAGGGCGTAAAATTCGTAATAGCGAGGGCGGCGTATCATCTGACTGCCGACAGCTCCTTTGAGGGCTTTTATAAGAGCGCCGGGTCGCTGGGGCTCCCGTTCGGAGCCTATGTATACACCATGGCGGACAATGCAAAGGAGGCCGAGAGCGAGGCGGATAATCTGCTGAAGATACTGGACGGCAAGCGGCTCGCCCTGCCGGTGTATATCGATATCGAGCACGATAAATACCGCTCCAATTCTAAAAGCATGAATACCGGTATAGTGACCGCCTTCTGTGAACGTATGGAGAAAAAAGGCTGGTTCGCCGGCTTTTACGCCTCGAAGAGCTTCATTGATGAGTGTCTGGACGACTCGAAGCTCAAAAAATACACCCACTGGGTGGCGCAGTGGGGCAAGTCCTGCACCTACGGGGACAGCTCATGCCTCGGTATGTGGCAGTTCGGCGGAGAGACCAACGAGCTCAGGAGCAACAAGGTCGCCGGCATGGTCTGCGATCAGGACTATATGCTGACCGGTTTTCCCACGATCATCAAAAACGGCGGCTTCAACGGTTATGGAAAGACCGGCAACAGCGGCAATACCGAGCCTGCGCTGCCCGACTGCGGTTATATGAAGCAGGGTGACAGTGGTGCGGGAGTCTACCTGTTGAAAAAGGACATTGAGGTTTTGAAATACGCCGGTGTTGTTATTGCCGGCACTGATGATAACGATATTTTCGGCGAGGGCACGGCGGCGGCCGTCCGTCAGATTCAGACGTCTGCCGGAATAACCGCAGACGGCAAGGTCGGCGCGAAAACGATCAGAGCCATCGCAGAGCTTTTGAAAAAAGAAATAAAGAAAAAATAACAATATGGTTGATATATAGTTTTAGAAATGTTATAATCCTTTAAGAAAAAAAGCAGGAGGTATAATTATGAAGGCTGCAATCTACGGCGCAGGCTCACTCGGCACGGTTTTAGGCGCATATATTTCCAAAGCGGGCGTGGATATCGATCTTATCACAAGGAACAAGGATCACGTCGACGCCATGAACAGGGACGGAGCAAAGATCATAGGCACGGTCAATATGACGGTTCCCGTCCACGCGCTCACACCGGATCAGATGACGGAAAAATACGACCTCATAATCCTTATGACAAAGCAGCTCAACAACCAGCAGGTTCTCACGGAGCTTAAGAAGAACATGACCGACGACTGTATCGTCTGCACAATGCAGAACGGTTTGCCGGAGCTTTCGGTCTCCGAGGTCGTAGGCGAAGACAGAACGATGGGCTGTTCGGTAGCATGGGGAGCGACCCTCCACGGCCACGGCGTCTCCGAGCTCACGAGTGAGCCGGACAGCATGACCTTCGGTCTGGGCAGGATGAACGGCAAGAAGGACGATAAGCTCATGGAGGTCAAGGCCCTGCTTGAGAATATGTGTCCTGTCGAGATAGAGGACAATTTTATGGGCGTCAGGTGGTCCAAGCTGCTGATAAACTCCGCATTCAGCGGAATGTCGGCGGTCATCGGCGGCACCTTCGGCGACGCTGCAGAGAATAAGGAATCCCGCGTCTGCTGCCAGAATATCATAAAGGAGTGCATCGACGTCGCCAATGCCGCAGGAATCAGGATAGAGCCGGTGCAGGGCAAGGATATAGTCAAGCTTCTCTACTACAAGGGCAGCGGACTGAAAAAGAAAATATCCTTCTTCCTGATCCCCATCGCCATAAAGAAGCACAGGCTCCTGAAGGCGAGTATGCTCCAGGATCTTGAAAAGGGCAGAAAGTGCGAGATCGACGCGATAAACGGCGTTGTCTGCGCCTACGGCAGAAAGTACGGAGTCAAGACCCCGTATAACGACAAGGTCTGCGAGATAATCCACGGAATCGAGGACGGCAAATATACCCCGTCCTTCGACAACGTCAAGCTCTTCGCCGGTCTTGATAAATAAGAGTTATAATTCATAAGAAATAAAATTGAGCAGGGTGCAGAGAATCCGATTTCTGCACCCTGATTTAGTATATAGTTGTCAGCCGGATACGGCAGATAAAAGCTATGCGCCGGCAGTCAATTTTGACTGCCGGCGCACTTGCGTATCAAATCAGAATTTGGAAATATTGCCGACGGAATACTGCAGGATCATCAGAGCGTCCGAGGAATTTATAACAGTATCCCTGTTTACGTCTGCGGCTGTAAATCTGTCGCCCGTCAAGGTTTCCAGACCTACAGAATGTTGAAGCACCATCAGCGCGTCCGACGAATTGATGTTCCCGTCGCCGTTGACGTCGCCGATCGTAATGTCGGCATGCTGAACGATTGCCCAGTCGCTGAAATGATCGGTTTTAAATACTATATAACCATTCTCAACTGTAA
>JAFSXA010000013.1 GCA_017450135.1 Clostridia bacterium
AAAAACATGGTCGCCTCACTCGCTTGGAGCGCTTCGTGATTCTCCCTGTTTTTTCACCTCACCGCCTCGCTTTATCGTCCACCGGACGCGCTTCGGCGGTTCGCCCTCGACGTTCCAAAGAAAATAACCGGCAGATTTTAACAATGGAATGCCGGGGGCGGCATTCCCTACGACCCAAAAAGTTAACATTGCCGATTTTTGTAATAATTGTGATGAAAATATTTACTGAGGTTTCCTTCAAATGCACAATTTCTATTTGTTTATCTCGTAGGGGAGGGCCTCGGCAGCCCGTATATCGAGATAAAAATTTCCGGCAAATCCGTACCAAAACCGGCAATGCCCGCGTCTTGGGTTGGAAAAACATGGGACGGTTCCCTGTGTTCGAAATTCCGAACACGAGGAACCGTCCCATGTGTTTACTTGAACAAACCGCCTGATTTTATCAGAGCTTTTGCCAGATCTTCACATAATCGATTATGAATTCTGTCGAATAATCCTTGTCGTGGTGGATCTCGCCGTCCGGGATCTCGAGCGATACAATGACCTCCTCGGGGACCTGTGACACACCGTCCGCAAACGAGGAGCGAACGGTCTCCACGCCGTTGATATAGAAGATATATTCGTCCTCCGTCCATTTGAGGCCGTAGGTGTTGTACTGCCTGTATATGTCCTTGCCGCGGAAGGTGCCGAGATTGCGCGAGTTCAGCCCGCCCGAGGTGTCGCCCGTCATGCCGCTGCAATGGATCGTGGAGGTGACTCCGTTCCTTTTGAGCCCGGTCTTTTCGTCGGCGTTCATCGCCTCAAAGATATCCAGCTCCGCTCCGCCGATGCCGCCCTTGGATATCTCGGGCTCATAGGGATGGTCCGCCTGTATCCAGAATGCGCTCCAGAAGTCCGAACCGTCGCTGCAGATGCACCTTGCCTCAAAATAGCCCTGCTTGTATTTTTCACGCAGGCTGACCATGCCGACGTACCAGCCGGGGCCGAATTCGCCGTCCTCGCGGTATTGAGCCCTGATCTTGAGATTGCCGTCCTCAAGGCGAACCTGATTCGGGGAGTTGTAGCCGCCTCTGCGCGCGCCCGATCCTCTGTAATTCCAGACTGAGGCGTCAAGCTCGCTGCCGTTGAAATCATCGCAGAATACCTGCGTATAACCTCTGAGGTCAAGAGCCTCGCCGCGCGGAGTCATCGGGATCGCAAAGAGGACGAAGGAAAGCATCTCGACAATAACCATTATGCTTGCGGTTATCTGCTTGAATGAGAACCCCTGAGAAAACATTGATTTGAAAGCCTGTGCCATTTTATCGAGCGCGGCGCCCTCGCGGTAGCTTAAATGAAACAGCTCCTTAATAAACTCCATTGTTCTGCCTCCCTGATGTTGCGGTTTGGTTTATTTGCCGAGCTTGCGCTGGATCGCCTTAACGATCTCGACTATCGGTATAACGAGGAAGGCGAGCCCGAGAGAAATGCAGTATTCCGTTGAGCTTATTGTCGCAAAGTCGAAGGCCTTCGCAAAGAACGGGATGTAAATGACGGCGGTGGAGAGCACGAGGCTGAGTATCATCGCACCTACAAGATACCAGTTTATGCTGCCCATCTTCACTATCGACTGGCGGCGCGAGCGCATATTGAAGGAGTGGAAGATCTCCGCCATGGCGAGCGTCAGGAAAGCCATTGTCATACCGTTTGTGTGGATCATGTCCGCTGTGCCGGATGCGAGCTGTATACCCATCTGATTTGTGCCGAAGAAGTAGGCGAGCAGGGTGAGCACGGTGACCATGATGCCCTGATACGCGCAGTCAAAGCCCATGCCTCCGGCAAAGATGCCGTCCGCCGAGTTACGCGGCTGACGCTTCATGATATCCGGGTCGCCCTTTTCAAGACCCAGGGCGAGCGCCGGGAAGCAGTCCGTGATGAGGTTTATCCACAGCAGGTGCACCGGCTCGAACAGGGTGAAGCCGAGCAGGGTCGCGACAAAGATCGAGACGACCTCGGAGAGGTTTGAGGAGAGCAGGAACTGGATAGCGTTTCTGATATTATCATATATCTTTCTGCCTTCCTCGACTGCGGAAACGATAGTTGCAAAGTTGTCGTCCGCAAGCACCATGTCTGCCACGTTCTTGGTGACGTCGGTGCCGGTGATGCCCATACCGACGCCGATATCTGCGTTCTTGATTGAGGGCGCGTCGTTAACTCCGTCGCCGGTCATTGCGGTGATTTTTTCCTTCTTCTTCCAGGTCTTGACTATCCTGACCTTGTGCTCGGGCTGAACGCGCGCGTAAACCGAGTATTTTTCGATATCCCTTTCGAAGTCTTCATCGGTGATTTTATCGATCTCCGCGCCCGTTATGGCCTGTGAGGCGTCCTCTATGATGCCGAGCTGTTTTGCTATTGCGACCGCCGTGTCCTTGTGGTCACCGGTTATCATTATCGGTCTGATGCCCGCCTCGCGGCACTCCTGGATCGCGCCTATGACCTCGGGTCTGACCGGATCGATCATTCCGGTGAGGCCGATGTAGCAGAGCTCGGTTTCAAGCTTCGCGGTGTCAATGGAATCGGGCAGGTTGTCGTAGAGGCGCATGGAGGCGCAGAGCACGCGCAGAGCCTTGTCCGCGAGAGCCTTGTTTTCGGCGAGTATCTCCGCTCTCTTCTTATCGTCGAGCGGCTTGATTTCTCCGTTTTCAATATATGACGTGCAGTGCGAGAGCACTACGTCCGGCGCGCCCTTTGTGTACTGGACAAAGCCGTTTTCTGTTCTGTGGATGGTCGACATCATCTTTCTTGATGAATCGAACGGAGCCTCGGAAAGCCTCGGGGTCTCGGCTTCAAGCTCGTTCTTTTTAAGCCCGAGCTTGAAGGCGTATGCCACAAGGGCGGCCTCCGTCGGTTCGCCCTTGACGGAACCGTCGTCTTGGAGCTGAGCATCGCAGCACAGAGCCATTGCGCGGGCGAGCAGCTTTTCGTCGCTGCCGGCGTATTCGACCACGGTCATCCTGTTCTGTGTAAGGGTTCCCGTTTTATCCGAGCATATTATCTGAGTACAGCCGAGAGTCTCGACTGCGGTGAGCTGCCTTATTACGGCGTTCCTCTTGCTCATCTTGGTTACGCCGATCGAGAGCACGATGGTCACTACAGCCGCGAGTCCCTCCGGAATGGCGGCGACGGCGAGCGATACGGCTACCATGAAGAATTCAAGCGTGGAATCAAAGGTCAGCGCCGAGACTCCGCCTCTGATGATATTGCTGACTATATCGAATGCAAAGATGAATACGCTGATGCCGATAACTATGTAGGTGAGTATTTTTGAAAGCTGGTTGAGCTTGATCTGAAGGGGAGTCAGGTTCTCCTCCGCCGTGCGCAGAGCGTCTGCGATCTTGCCCATCTCAGTGTCCATACCCGTCGCCGTGACTACGGCTCTGCCGTGGCCGTAAACCACGTTGGAGCCCATGTAGCACATATTCCTGCGGTCTCCGAGAGGAACCTCCCCGTCCTTGGCTTCGATAACGTCGGAGGTCTTGTCAACGGGGACTGATTCACCGGTCAGCGCGGCCTCCTCGATTTTCATGGACGCGCAGCTTATTATCCTGCAGTCCGCCGGAACGCTGTCGCCCGCCTCAAGGAGGACTATATCTCCGACGACGAGCTCCTCGCTTCTGACGTCGATCTGCTTACCGTCGCGGATGACCTTTGAGGTCGCCGCCGCCATCTCCTGCAGCGCCTCTATGGCTTTTTCCGCCTTGGACTCCTGATATACTCCGAGCACAGCGTTGATGATAACGACAAACAGGATGATGAAAACGTCTGCAAAGTCGCCGACTCCGGCGGGCTGGCCCGCCTGCTTTGCCTCAACAACCGCCGTTACCGCGCTGATGACCGCCGCCACAATGAGAATGATTATCATCGGGTCGGCAAGCTGCGACAGGAATCTTGACAGCAGCGAAACCTTTTTGCCCTCGGCAAGCTTGTTCCTGCCGTTCTTCTCGAGCCTTGACTGTGCCTCGGAGGAGGAAAGGCCGTTTTCGCCTGAACCTACGTCCCCGAGAACCTCTGAAAAGCTTCTTAAATACTCTTTCATGATTTCATCTCCTTAAAAAGTATCGGGTTAAAACAATAGACCCGCACATAGGGTACACTATGCACGAGTCTCATTCTTTAAGGCTAAACCAGTCGTTGCCGACATGCTTGTTGATTTAGCTCGCACTTATGTAAAAGTGTGTGCGGAATTACTCCCTCATTACAACAGGGATTATACCATATGAAAGTCCGTTAGTCAATCTTTTTGATTTGTTTTGGGAATCGAGCCGTGAAATACGTGCTCCGGCGGTCTTGACGGAGGATAATAAATACTTGATTTTTAATACCGTTTTTATTATAATGGAAAAGTAAAACAGGGTTATTGCGGAGGTGGATGCAGTATGCTTGAATGCGAGCTGTCTTTTGATCCCTCGAGCGCACTGAGCATGAATCTTTCATTCCTCTTTGCGGGGCTTACACTTTTGGAAAAACAGGGACTGTTAAGAATAAGACGCGTGCGTCACTGCTTCGATTTTAAAAAGAGCGGAAAGTATCCGCACAGGCTTATTCTTGAACTCACTTCTCAGGGGAAGACTCTCGCCTTCGATATCGGCGACGGTTATCAGGATATCCATTCCCCCGAGTTTTTCGACGACATACTTTCGCACACGGATTATTATTTCAAGACGAGCTATTCCTCTGAGTTTGCCTCAAGGCTGAAGTATCCGGACAGATTCTTCAGGCTGGGAGTGATTTTTCGCTGCTCTTGCGAGGGCAATCGCTTTGAAAAGGAGATGGCGAGGTATTACCTCGGTAAGCGGCAGTACAAATCGGCGGCCTATTACGCGCTGAATGAGAAAAAGATACAGCTCAGCGGCGATTACAGAAAATTCCAGGCTTCCGAGCACTTTGACAGCTATGATCTGATGATGTGGACCCGGCTGTGGAAGGTTGGTAAAACTCCTGCCTCGGATATCCAAAAGGTCTACCCCGAGCTGACGATCGAACAGGCGCGCGAAAAGAGCGAATACATTTACAATATGCTGCAGCAGACAAATGAGGAGCGCATCCGGCTTGTCAGGCTTTTGAAGTCTGAGCTCGGCGGGAGATTCATAGGCGGCCTTGCGGACGATGAGATCTCAAGGCGCGAGGCGCCGGAGCTCATCACCCAAGACGACAGAGTGACTGTCAGGGAGAGGTACATCGAGACCGGCAAGGGGAATGTGATCAACCTTCTCTCAAAGGGGCTTCATGGCTGCATAGGCGCAAGGTACTGTGAGAGCTTTGCCGCTGGCAGAGCCTTCCTGACAGACAGGATGGTGTACGAGCTGCCCGGTGAGCTGCGAGACGGCCGGAACTACTCTGAGTATTCATCGCCGGAGGATGCAGCGGGCAAGGCAGTCGCCCTGCTGGACGATGTCGAGCTGATACATAAGCTCGAAAGCAATAATACGGAATACTACAATAAATATCTCAGGCCGGATATGCTGATGCGCAACGCGCTCAAAACGGCTTTTCCGGAGAGCGGATTCTAAGAATAAACTGACGGGAGAAATGATATGAAGGTTGTATTACTTGCCGGCGGATTCGGAACACGGATCTCCGAGGAGAGCGTTACAAAGCCGAAGCCCATGGTTGAGATCGGGGGAAAGCCGATACTCTGGCACATTATGAAGCAGTATTCCTCTTACGGCTACAATGATTTTATCATCTGTGCCGGGTATAAGCAGGACTATATCAAGCAGTATTTCTTTGATTATTACCTGCATAACAGCGACGTGAGCTTCGATCTTGAGACCAACACCATGAAGGTGCTTTCGAGCAATGCGGAGCCGTGGAAGGTCACTGTTGTCGATACGGGGCTGAACACCATGACCGGCGGCAGGATAAAGAGGATACAGCGCCTTGTCGGCGACGAGACGTTCATGCTGACATACGGCGACGGCGTCTCGGATATCAACATAAACGAGCTTGAAAAATTCCACCGTTCCCACGGCAGGGCAGTCACGATATCGAGCTACAACGTCGGCCAGCAATTCGGCGTTCTCGATGTTGACAGCAACGGAATGGTAACCGGCTTCAGGGAGAAGCAGGATCTTGACGGCAGCCTGATAAACATCGGCTTCATGGTCTGTGAGAGCAAGCTGTTCGACTGTATAGACGGGGACGATACCGTGCTCGAAAAAAAGCCGCTCGAATCCCTCGCCCGGAGCGGAGAGCTGGTGTCCTATCAGCACAAGGGCTTCTGGCAGTGCATGGACAACGTCAGAGATCTTAAGAAGCTTGAAAAACTGTGGGACGAGGGCGACGCTCCCTGGAAGGTATGGTAAAATGAGCCGACTTACGGATTTTTATAAAAACAAAAGAGTTTTCCTGACCGGACACACGGGCTTCAAGGGCTCGTGGCTGAGTGAGCTCCTCCTTATCAGTGGGGCCGACGTCACCGGCTACAGCCTGGAGCCGCCGACTGATCCGTCGATGTTCGACGCCCTCGGGCTTGCCGGCAGGATGAAAAGCGTCAGGGGCGACGTCCGCGATTTCGACGCGCTCAAAAGGGCGTTTGACGCGGCCGAGCCCGAGATAGTGCTCCACCTTGCCGCCCAGCCCATAGTCCGCGAGAGCTACCGCGACCCAAGGAATACATATGACACCAACGTCATGGGCACGGTCAATCTGCTCGAATGTGTAAGGACGGCTGCTTTTAACGTAAAATCATTTCTGAACGTAACCACCGATAAGGTGTATATGAACAACGAGTGGGAGTGGGGCTACCGTGAAAACGAGCCTCTTGACGGTTATGACCCGTACTCCAATTCCAAAAGCTGCTCCGAGCTTGTGACTCACAGCTATAAAAGGAGCTTTTTCACCGGCGAGGGCAAGTGCGCCATCAGCACCGCGAGGGCGGGCAACGTCATCGGCGGCGGCGACTTTGCGGCGGACAGGATCATACCCGACTGCGTGCGTGCAGCCGCAGCGGGCAGAGATATAGTGGTACGCAACCCGTATTCCGTCAGACCGTATCAGCACGTTCTGGAGCCGCTGGCGGCG